>CAKRVQ010000019.1 GCA_934408795.1 uncultured Eubacteriales bacterium | reverse complement strand
AATATAAGCGAGGTGAAATGATGGCACCGAGAAATAAGTACACAAGAGGAGAAATGATAAATGCAGCGGTAAGGGTGGTCCGTGAAAGGGGCGCCGAGGGCCTTACCGCCAAAGCGGTAGCTGAGGAGCTCAATGTCTCTACGCAACCCGTGTTCACCTATTTCAATACAATGGCGGCACTGAAAAGTGAGGTCCGCATCGCAGCGGAAAGGTTGTTTGACGATTATACCGCCGAGGGACTCGGCGAAAAGATTCCGTTTCTCGGCTTCGGCAAACAGTATATAATGTTTGCAAAGGACGAACCGCAGCTCTACCGACTTTTGTTTTTGTCGCGGGACAACGCCGACACCGGCGGCGCGGTTGCCGTAATGGAACATTCGATGAATGCCGTGCGTGAACCCATTATGCGTATTTACGGCATTTCGGTCGATGATGCCGACAGATATTTCAGGGATATGTGGTTGGTGGTGCATAGTCTCGCAACCCTTATCGTTACCGGAGAATGCCCGTACACGGGAGAGCAGATCGATTCAATACTGTCGGGATTCAGCCTTGCAGTGCTGAATGCGATCAAGAATATACCGCATTTTTCGGACGGCGGTTACGATAAAGATGCCGAATTCAAACGATTGATCGGTATGCCGAACGGGACCCTGTGTAAATGACAAAGCGTGAAGATGTACGCCGCCGCGACTTAAAAAAGAAGAGCGGCAGACATAATAAACCTTAAAAAGAACGATCGGCTTATATGCCGGAGGAGTGGTGAAATGAGCAATATAATTGAGATCAACGGTCTTTATAAATCGTTCGGAGATGTCAAAGCGGTCAATGACCTGAGCTTTGAGGTCAGAGAAGGCGAGTTGTTTGCCTTTCTCGGAGTGAACGGTGCGGGAAAATCAACAACAATAAATATTCTGTGCGGGCAGATAGACAGGGACGGGGGCTCTGTTCTCATCAACGGACGCGACCCCGACGAGCACCCCGATGATGTGCGCAGATCTCTCGGAGTTGTTTTTCAAAACTCGGTACTTGACGGCGAATTAACGGTAAGGGAAAATCTCGAGAGCCGCGCCGCACTTTACGGAATAAGCGGAAACCGCTTTCGCGAAAGACTTTATGACCTTGCAAAGACTCTTGAATTTGAGGACCTCTTAAAGCGCAGGGTCGGCAAGCTTTCGGGCGGTCAGCGCAGAAGAATAGATATTGCGAGGGCTCTGCTCCACGAACCGAAAATACTTATTCTTGATGAGCCTACGACAGGTCTCGACCCGCAAACGAGAAGTTTGTTGTGGAAAACGGTCGACGAACTGCGCCGCCGCGACAATATGACGGTGTTCCTTACCACTCATTATATGGAAGAAGCAGCCGATGCGGATTATGTTATAATTCTCGATCACGGAGAAATAGCGGCAAAGGGGTCGCCCCTTGATCTTAAAAATACATACACAGGCGATTTTGTGACCGTATACAATGCGAAAGAGGAAGAGATCAAAGAACTCGGAAGACCTTACGAGACCCTGCGCGACGCTTTCAGGATACAAGTCCCCGATACCGCCGCCGCGACAAAACTTATAATCGGACATCCGGATGTGTTCAGGGATTATGAAATAATAAAGGGAAGAATGGACGATGTGTTCCTTTCGGTGACGGGCAAAAAACTTACGGGAGGCGACGATAAATGACGGGACTCGGAGCGCTGATAAAGCGCAATGTAAAACTGTATTTCAGAGATAAGGGGATGTTTTTTACATCACTTATAACACCTATAATTCTTCTGGTTTTGTATTCCACATTCTTAAAGAATGTTTTTGAAGAGTCGTTCAAAGGCGAATTGATGAAGGCGGGCGCTCAGATACCCGATTCGCTCATAAAGGGATGCGTCGGAGGTCAGCTTATATCTTCGCTGCTTGCCGTAAGCTGCGTGACGGTGCCGTTCTGCTCCAACCTGATAATGGTTCAGGATAAGCTGACAGGTGCCAGACGCGATTTGAATGTCGCACCGGTCAGGTCATCGACCCTTGCGCTCGGATATTATGTCGCCACTCTCGTCTCATCACTTATAATCAGTTATATCGCTCTCGGAGCCTGCTTTTTGTATCTCGGAGTCACGGGCTGGTACTTGTCCGCCCTTGATGTTGTTTCTCTGATAGTGACCGTGTTCCTTATTACTCTTTTCGGGACCGCGCTTTCCTCTTGTGTGGTATTTCCCTTAAAAACAAACGGTCAGGCTTCGGCGGTCGGTACTGTAGTAAGCGCCGGGTACGGCTTTGTATGCGGCGCGTATATGCCGATATCAAGCTTTTCGGACGCCCTGCAAAAGGTACTCTCATTCCTGCCGGGCACATACGGTACATCGCTTTTGCGCAATTTCTCGATGCGCGGAACTTTTGCCGAAATGGCAAAACTCGGATTCCCCGATGAAGTTGTTGAAAAGATAAAGGATAGTGTGGACTGCAATCTCTACTTTTTCGGACACGGTGTGAAACAGTGGGAAATGTTTGCCGTGGTCATCGGAACGGTACTGCTTCTGATCTTCGCTTACATAATGATGAATGCGCTGACGGGAAGAAAGAAAAGGATCAAAAACGGGCAATAAAGCGGCATAAGTTCAATTTTCGCGACCTGCGCAAGGCATGATCCCACGGCGGCGCCGCGTGCCCTCCTTATGGAGGGCGCAAACGGGCACGACGGCTGATGCCGTTTTATATGCCGTCGCTTTTTCTGCAGCGAAGCGGCTGCAGAAAAAAGCGCGGCGGATGACAGTTACCTCCGCCGTGCCCTTTTATGCGCGCCTTCGGCGCGTATCGCGGCGCCGCCGTCCGTCTGCTTACCCGCGCAGATTTATTAAAAAGGAGTATATATAATTATGAAGAGCACGGTCGTAACAGGCGCGTCCTCGGGAATAGGTAAGGAATTCGCCCTGCAGCTTGATAAAGAAGGCGGGTTTGATGAGATTTGGCTTATCGCAAGGGGAGAAGAGAAGCTGAAAGAGACCGCTTCCTTACTCAAGACCGCAAGCAGGGTGCTGCCGCTTGATCTAACCGATCCGTCAAGCTTTGATGTATATGAGACCGAACTGAAGAACCGTGACGCCGAGGTCGCGTATCTTGTCAATGCATCCGGATACGGCAAGCTCGGCGACTCCTGCGCCGAGTCGCTCGACAGTCAGCTCGGGATGATCGACCTCAATGTGACCGCCCTCGTAAAGATGACCTACATAACCGTCAAATATATGAAAGAGGGCGGAAAAATAATCGAACTCGGTTCGGAATCGACATATAATCCGCTCCAGCATTTCGCTGTATATGCTGCTTCAAAAAGCTTTGTTAAGTTTTATTCGCGGGCGATCGCAAGAGAATTGAAAAGTAAGGGGATAACCGTCACCTGTGTCTGCCCGGGTTGGGTCAAAACCGCATTTTTCGATCGCGCCGACATAGATGTGAGATCAAAAAACACATTCGCAAAACCCATGGTGATGCCGGACAAGGTCGTCGCCCGCGCAATAAAGGATGCCAAGCGCGGAAAAGATGTGTCGATGTACGGAGCATATAACCGTTTCCATTGCTTCCTTTCAAAGCTTCTGCCTCATTCGGCTCTTATGAATATCTGGGAGAAAAAATACATCGCGGCAAAGACCGAAAAAAACCGTTAGATCGGCGACCGCGAGTGCTGCGCAGCACTTATTGAAAATATACGCCGCCTGTAGGGTGTTCTCCGCAAACGGAGAAGGTCCTACGGGCGGCTTCTTTCATATGCTCTTCACGGTTCTTCCCGTCAGCTTATGGCAACACCCCGCCCTCAGGCAGCGCCGCGCGCCCTTCAAAGAAGGGCGCGAAACGGGCAGGAAAGCGTGGCAAAAATTGCCGCCTTATCAAAAAAAGCAGGACCCTTTGAAAGCACAAATGCACCGTTGCCCGTTTGAAGCGCCTTCGGCGCTTCGCGGCGCTGCCTGAGGCGGGGTGTTGCCATAAGCAGAATAGACAGGTTCAGTATCATTCTTGCCGGCTTGAGTTGACGAAATAGCGAACCCTGCCTCCTGTCGGCCCGCCGCCCCTTTATCACTCTCGGCCGCCGCTCGGTTATCTGTTGGTTATCCGTTAGTTGTCCGTTAGTTGTCCGTTGGTTACCCATTAGTTACCAATTAGTTGCCCGTCGGTTGTATCTTGGTTGCCTTTTAATTGCCCTTTGGTTGTCTTCCGAACGCCGTTTCGGTGCAATAATCCCGCCTTAAGTAAATACTATTTGACGAATCGGTGCATAGGTTGTATAATATATGTATTGTATTTTGGCGGCGTGTGCGCAAACGGCTTGCCCGAAAAAGGCGCACCGACCGTTCGGGCGTTTCCTGTCTTTATGTTGACAGACGGCGGGGTTGGGATCGCTTTCGTCGACTCGGACTCGGAATCGTATTTTGTATTATCGCATTGGAGGAAAAAGCTATGAAGATTGCAGTGGCGGGAACAGGCTATGTCGGACTTTCAATGGCGGTTCTTCTGGCACAACACAACACCGTAAAGGCGGTCGATATTGTTCCCGAAAAGGTAAAAAAGCTGAACGACGGCATATCTCCGATCGCCGATAAGGAAATAGAGCAGTATCTTGCGGAAAAAAAGCTTGACCTGGAGGCTACGCTTGACGGAGACTCGGCTTACCGTGATGCCCGTTTCGTTATAATCTCAACGCCTACCAATTATGATCCGTCAAAAAATTATTTCGATACGAGCAGTGTCGAAAGCGTTATCGAACAGGTAACAGGCGTCAATCCCGATGCCGTAATGGTGATAAAGTCAACGGTTCCCGTGGGCTTTACCGGGGAAATGATCAAAAAGTATAATTGTAACAGAATACTTTTCAGCCCCGAATTCCTGCGCGAGGGAAGAGCTCTTTACGACAATCTTTACCCCAGCAGGATAATCGTCGGCATCCCTGCGGGAAACGACGAGCTTAAAGAGGCTGCAGAGACCTTCGCCGACCTGCTCAAAGAGGGCGCGATAAAAAAGGACATCGAGGTTCGGTTTATGAACCCCACCGAGGCGGAGGCGGTCAAGCTTTTCGCCAATACATACCTTGCTCTCCGCGTTTCGTATTTTAACGAGCTTGATACATACGCTCAGGTGCGCGGACTTGATACCAAGTCGATAATTGAAGGGGTCTGCCTTGATCCCCGTATAGGCAGCCACTATAATAATCCCTCGTTCGGATACGGCGGCTATTGCCTGCCTAAGGATACAAAGCAGTTGCTTGCCAACTATGACCATGTGCCCCAGAATATCATTTCGGCTATAGTCGCAGCCAACAGTACCAGAAAAGATTTCATCGCCGAACAGATAATTTCCAAGGACCCCAAGACGGTCGGCGTCTACCGCCTCACCATGAAGTCGGGAAGCGATAACTTCCGCCAGTCGTCGGTCCAGGGCGTTATAAAGCGCATTAAGGCGCGGGGAATAGAAGTTGTTATCTATGAGCCTACAATGACTGAGGATACATTTTTCAACAGCCGTGTGATAAGAAATATCGATGAATTCAAGAACATCAGCGATGTAATAATCGCAAACAGATATAACGAGGACCTTGCCGATGTGCTCGATAAGGTCTATACGAGAGATCTGTATTTCAGGGATTGATATGATCCGTATGCGCGATCGCCGCGGGGCGGATGAGGAACAGTGTACCCGAACTGCCGCCGCTGCCGTAATTTGAGTCGGAGGGAAAACAAAAAATGAGCACCGAAAAAATAAAGCCTGCGATCGTCGCGGTCGGATACAATCGTCCGGATTCGCTTAAAAGATTGCTTGAATCCGTAGAAAAGGCGGACTACCCGTCGGATGATATCGAGCTTATCGTAAGTATAGACTGCAGCGCCAACCAAAGCGATGTCGTAAAAGCGGCGGAGGATGCGCCGTGGACTCACGGGAACAAGACCGTCAGAGCCTTCCCCGAGAGACAGGGACTCAGAAAGCATGTTATACAGTGCGGCGATCTGTCGGAAAAATACGGTGCCGTGATAATTCTTGAGGACGACCTGTTTGTTTCGCCGTCATATTACCATTATGCATGCAGTGCCGCAAACCGATACAAAGATGACCCGAATATCTGCGGAACGGCACTTTACAGTCATTCCTGGAGTGAGTTTGCACATCTTCCGTTTACACCCTCGTATAACGGATATGATGTTTTCTGCTGCCAATTCAGTATAACCTGGGGTCAGTGCTGGACGGCTGACCAGTGGAACGGCTTTAAGAGCTGGTATTCGGAAAACGAAGATAGATTTCCCGCAGAAAGCACCCGTATTCCCGGTGATATACTGAGATGGGGCAGCCAGTCGTGGGGAAAGTACTTTGTTGAGTATATGGTCGAAAGCGGGAAGTATTATATAATTCCGTATGTCGCCATGACAACGAACTTTTCGGAGGCAGGGCAGCATTCGAAACACTCAAGCACCTGCTTTCAGGTCCCTCTGACAGAGGCGGTAAAGACCGATTACAGATTCCCCGATTTCGAAGAAGCCGTAAAGTATGATATATTTTTCGAAAGGGTATTCCCCGATTCTTATGACATCTCGGGCATCCCCGCA
Organism: uncultured Eubacteriales bacterium; assembly: GCA_934408795.1. Taxonomy (GTDB): domain Bacteria; phylum Bacillota; class Clostridia; order Oscillospirales; family Acutalibacteraceae; genus RGIG7384. The sequence goes on along the minus strand of CAKRVQ010000019.1, from coordinate 4,088 downwards.
AAGGATATATGCGTCAATCTTAACGGAATAAGACCGTCGGCGAACGGCAAAAAATACATTCTCACGACCAAGCGCCCGTCGTCGGCGCCGATAGCATCGTTCGGAATGCTTACCCGTCCTATCGAGTCGAATGTCACCTTCGAAATCGCGGGGGATGATATTTTTCTGTGTAAAGCGGAGTCGGACGCACTGAGCGTCGATATTAAGCATCCGGGTGAGGCAAGAGAAGCTTATGAACTGCGCGATCCTTACTGGGGAGTTGTGCTGAGACAGGGTATCAGACGCGCGGCAAAAGCCGTTAAAGATAAGCTTTTTCGCAGATAAGACGACGGGCAGAAAATTGAGCGGCGGAAAGCTCCCGAAAGGCTGAATGTTATTATATGAAGTGTGTCGATATATTCTATACCAAGTATCTGTCGGAGGAAAAAAAGGTCACCATCGGCGGAATACAGACTTATATTACCGATCTTTGCGAAGTTATTTCCGAAATGGGAATGTGTGTAAGGATCATCCAATTTGCAAACGAGGATTTTACATATCGCCTGTCGGACACCGTTTCGGTAAGCGGTTACAGAATAGACGGAAAAAGCAATACGGCGCGGTTTGAAAGGCTTTATGATAAAGCTTCGCTGACAAGAACCGATGATACCGTGCTGACCGTGTTCGCAACCGATACTATGATACCGAAAAAGATCATGGGACGAAGCATTGCAATACAACACGGAATTTTTTGGGATATCCCGAAATCTTCCGACAGACCGATGCTCCGCCGTATCGTGTCAAAGGCGTTGTTTTCATATAGGACCGTCAGTCGGTTGGAGCGCCCGAATACCGTGGTCTGCGTGGACTATAACTTCCCCAACTGGTACCGTACACAGGTCGACAGACCCTCGGCACACACCGTCGTGATCCCGAATTACACACGGATTGCGCCGCCGTTCAAAAAGCCCGAGGGCACAGTAAATATCATCTTTGCAAGAAGACTCTTTTCCTACAGGGGAACGAGGGTCTTCACCGAGGCGATCACGCGACTGCTTGCCGAAGAAGACAACATCCGCGTTACCGTGGCGGGAACGGGCGAGGATGCCGATTGGATGCATGAAAGACTGGACAGATTTGATAATGTCGAATTCATAACATATGAAAGCCGCGAGAGTATGAATATCCACAGGGATAAGCATATAGCCGTCGTTCCCACCGTCGGAAGCGAGGGGACGAGCCTGTCGCTCCTTGAGGCTATGTCGGCGCAGTGCGCAGTCATATGTACCGATGTCGGCGGAATGACAAATATTGTTATAGACGGATTCAACGGGATCATGGTCGAAGCGGGAAATGTCGAAGCTTTGTATACCGCAATGAAAACCGCGGTCCGCGATAAGGAGCTCCGCGAAAGACTGGCAGCGGTCGGATATGAGACCGTAAAGACAGGTTTTGACAACGAAAAGTGGAAAAGCGCCTGGAAAAGGGTACTCGGAAGCGAACTCGGCAGTTAAAAAGGTACCGACCCACAGCTCGCTCGGCATACGCACCGTGAAATGTGCCGCCGCAGCCTTCGCGATAATTGTGCGGCCTTCACGATATTTATAAACCGTCATTTGGAGGAAATAAAATGGGATTGTTCACAAATAAAACGCTTTTGATCACCGGCGGTACCGGTTCGTTCGGCAATGCCGTTCTCAACCGCTTTCTCCGCACCGATATAGGCGAGATCCGCATTTTTTCCCGCGATGAGAAAAAGCAGGATGATATGCGTCATGAGTTTCAGGCAAAGATGCCCGAGGTCGCCGATAAGATCAAATTCTATATAGGCGATGTGAGAGACCTTGAATCCTGCAGGAGCGCTATGTACGGTGTGGACTACATTTTTCACGCCGCCGCACTCAAACAGGTCCCGTCATGTGAGTTTTTCCCCATGGAGGCGGTGCGTACAAATGTAATAGGCACCGAAAATGTGCTGACCGCCGCTATCGAGGCGGGGGTCGAATGCGTTATATGCCTTTCCACCGATAAGGCCGCCTATCCGATCAACGCCATGGGTATTACAAAGGCGATAGAGGAAAAGGTCGCCGTGGCAAAATCCCGTCATTCGGGGAAAACAAAGATCTGCTGCACGCGCTACGGAAACGTTATGTGCTCGCGCGGATCGGTCATCCCTCTTTGGATCGACCAGATCAAATCAGGGAACCCGATCACCGTTACCGAACCGACAATGACCCGATTCATAATGTCCCTTGAAGAGGCGGTGGATCTTGTACTGTTCGCTTTTGAACACGGCGAAAACGGTGATCTGCTGATCCAAAAGGCTCCGGCTTGTACCATAGCGACCCAGGCAGAGGCGGTCTGCGAATTGTTCGGAGCAAAAAAAGAGGATATAAAGGTCATCGGGATACGGCACGGCGAAAAGATGTACGAAACGCTTTTGACAAACGAAGAGTGCGCAAAGGCTGTTGATATGGGCAACTTTTATCGCGTCCCGAGCGACAATCGCAGCCTTAACTACGATAAGTATTTTAAGGAAGGCGACGAAAACCGCAATATTCTGACCGAATTCAATTCCAATAATACCCGTATTCTCGGTGTGGAGGAAACAAAGGCAAAAATTGCGTCATTGCAGTATATACAGGATGAGCTTGCAAAGGTGGGAAGATAAATGTTCGAAAATGTCAAATGGCAGGAAAACGGAAAACTGAAGCTCCTCATCATTGTCGGAACACGCCCCGAAATAATACGACTCGCAGCGGTGATCACCAAATGCCGTAAGTACTTTGATGTCATTCTCGCCCATACGGGTCAGAACTATGACTATAACCTCAACGGGGTGTTTTTCCGCGATCTTAAACTTGCCGACCCCGAGGTGTACCTTGATGCCGTGGGCGCCAACCTCGGCGAGACCTGCGGAAATATAATCGCAAAGTCATATACATTGATGGAGACGATAAAGCCGGATGCCGTTTTGGTCCTCGGCGATACCAACTCCTGCCTGTCGGTCATAGGCGCAAAGCGTTTGCATATTCCTATTTTTCATATGGAAGCGGGCAACCGCTGCAAGGATGAGTGCCTGCCCGAAGAAACCAACCGTCGGATAGTCGATATCATTTCCGATGTCAATATGGCGTATTCCGAGCACGCGCGCAGATATCTTGCCGATTGCGGACTTCCCAAGGAGCGCACCTATGTCACGGGTTCGCCTATGGCTGAGGTGCTGAGAGCCAACCTTGCGGAAATAGAGTCAAGCGATATCCATAACAGACTCGGACTGGAAAAGGGCAGGTATATTCTTCTTTCCGCACATCGCGAGGAAAATATCGACACCGAGAAAAACTTCGTGAGCCTGTTTTCCGCAATAAACAGAATGGCGGAAAAATATGATATGCCGATAGTCTATTCCTGCCACCCGAGAAGCCGTAAACGGCTGGAGTCAAGCGGATTCGAACTTGACAGTCGCGTGATAAGACACGAGCCCCTCGGATTTCACGACTATAACTGCCTTCAGATGAACGCATTCTGCGTTGTTTCCGACAGCAGCACCCTGCCCGAGGAATCCAGCTTTTTCACAAGTATCGGTCATCCCTTCCCGGCAGTCTGTATCAGAACCTCTACAGAGCGCCCCGAGGCGCTTGATAAGGCGTGTTTTATACTTTCGGGCATAGATGAAAAAGGACTTCTTCAGTCGGTCGATACCGCGGTCGAAATGAATAAGAACGGGGACTACGGTATCCCGGTGCCCGACTATACGGAAGAAAATGTTTCAAGTAAGGTAGTAAAGATCATCCAGTCATATACGGGAGTTGTCAATAAAACCGTCTGGAGAAAAGATGTATGAAAGTATTGATCACGGGCGCCGCGGGCTTTGTGGGCAGAAACCTGACCGAAAACTTAAAAAATATCAGAGACGGTAAAAACCGTACCCGCCCCGACCTTCATATCGACGACATATATGAATACGATATCAATAATACCGCCGAGCAGCTGGACGGATATTGTGCAGATGCCGACTTTGTCTTCAATCTTGCGGGAGTAAACCGCCCCAAAGACCCTGCGGAGTTCAATAAGGGAAATTTCGGATTCGCTTCGACCCTGCTTGAGAC
>CAKRVQ010000018.1 GCA_934408795.1 uncultured Eubacteriales bacterium | reverse complement strand
GAAGTAGATGGGGGAAAGAGAAGGAGGAGGAAGAGAATGAGTAGAGTAAAAGGAGTTTTGGGAGAGGAATAAGAAACAAATGTAAAGGTTTTTTTATCGGGTCACGATTTATACCCGATCCGATCCCGGTTCGGTGTCCGAAAGGGATAGGGAGACAGATTCAAAGACCGAGTCCGAGTCGCGGTTGTCGCCCACCATATCGTTGAGCCATATTCCCTTTTTGACAAGTATGAAGCCCACGACCGCCTTTATTATATCGGCGCTCTGGCAGGCAAGCACAAAGGGCACCACCGGAAGGCTTGTATATCTTCCGATAATGAATCCCGTCGGGACGACTATGCACCAGACAAACGCCGAGTCAAACAAAAATGTGACGACCGTCTTTCCTCCCGAGCGCAGGGTAAAATACGAAGAATGCAGAAAACCGTTTACGGGCATCAGGACCGCTGAGATCCTTATGAGCGAAACGGCAGTCGCCGCCGTTTCGGCGGAGACCTTATACTGCAGTGTCAACAACGGAGCCGCCGCAAACACTATCGCTCCCATTACCGTCGACACCGCAACGGTAAAGGCAAGCATTCTCGTATCGTCTTCCCTTGCGCGTTTCAGATCTCCCGCACCGAGATCCCTGCCGACTATAATTCCTACTGCGCTGCCGAGTGCCATGACCGCGACGTTGAACATATTTATCATGGTCGACGATATGCTGACGGCATCAACCGCCTCAAGTCCCCTGAGCGAGTATGCCTGATTGAGGACCGTTATGCCGAGTCCCCAAAGGGTCTCGTTTACCATAAGCGGGAATCCCGTTTTTGCCACGCTCACGGCAAGGTCGGACGGAACGCGGAAGGTCTTATACAGTCCGTCGGCAAACTTATGCTGTGCCTTGCGGCGGTGTGTCCATGTGACAATATAAGCGCATTCGACGAATCTCGCGGTCACCGTTGCTATTGCCGCACCGACGACGCCGAGTCCCTTCATTCCGAAAACGCCGAATATCAGCACATAATTAAGTACAAAATTGACGACCAGTGCCGCAGCGCCCGCCTTCATAGGTACGACCGTTTCACCCGATGAGCGGAGAGTATCCGAATAGCACTGGGTGACGAATGCGGGGAAAAGTCCCACAATGATTATCATAAGGTACTTATGGCTCTCCGACAATGTCAGCGCGACCCGTTCGGGGTTATTATCATCGTTCATCCAAAGAGAGACCAGCGGACGGTCGAAAACGGCGAGGCAAATTGCGACTATCACGGTTATTGCAGCCGAAAGCATCAGTTTGAGCCGCATTGTATTGCGCACACCGTCGACATCGCCCCTGCCGTAAAACTGGGCGGTGAATATTCCCGCGCCCGACACTATGCCGAAAACGCAGAGGTTAAAAACAAATATCAGCTGATTTGAGACCGCGACTGCGGACAACTGTTCCGCGCCGACCGATCCTATCATTATATTATCCAGAAGATTGACAAAATTGGTAATGGCGTTCTGCAGCATTATCGGCAGCGCGATCGCTATTACCTTTTTATAAAAGCTTTTATCGCCTATATATTTATTCGGTACCATAACAGTAACTCCGTATATTTTATTTGAACCGACCGACAGGCGGCAGTCGTGGCTCGCGATCTGCCGCAAGCGGGCAACAGGCAGAGTATCCCCCAGAAAACCTGCGGAGACGAGGGGAGCCGCGACGCGCGCGAAGCGCGCGTAAAAAACGGGGCGCTTCAAGGATTATTGAGCAGCCGGGGGATGGTTCTTAAGAAGACCCGATTACCGACTGCAGAAAAAGGGGCGCCCCGTTTTCGACCCTTTGCGGGGTCGCGCGGCTCCCAACAATCGGCTTCCCTCGATCGGCTCCCTCTTATCAATGACCCGCAGCTTTTTTAACGGCGGGGCCTTCTGCCGCCTCTGTTTCTTCTGCGGCGCCGTCCGTTCTTCGCCGCGGCGCGTATTATCAGATAAGCGATCGCCGCAGCAACACCTATCGATGCGGCTGTGATCGCGGTCCTTTTGTTCTTTGCGGTCTTTTGCGCAGCAGCCTGCCGTTCCTCTTCGATACGCTTCTGCTCCTCAAGACGCCGTGCTTCTTCCTCTGCCTGCCTTTTCTTTTCGGCAGCTTCCGTTTCGGCATAGCTTACAAGGTTTTCGAATATATCGTTCGCGTCGGCATCCTTTCCGACCGAGGAATAATAAAGACCGTAATTTGCGGGGTTATATGTTTTTATCTGTGACGCTTTGGTTATCGGGGTCTCTTTGCCGTAGATCCAGCCCTTGAACCATGTCCAATGCTGGGAATTGTGATATCGGAATCCCTCCTGAGTCATCTCAAAAGGGGTCTTTCCCCCGAGCTCATCAAAAGGGGTGTCAAGAAAATCGAGCACTATCGGGTCGGTGTCATACAGGTGGAAATACACCTTCTTAGGGCAGTATTCGCTGCCCTTTGCCGCCTCGACCGCCGCTCTTAAGGTCTTGTTGACCAGTCGGTGCATTCCGTGGCCGTATTCTCCGTTAGGGTCATGAGACACCACCGCCTGCGGCAAAAAGCGCTTGAACAGACCGATCTCCCAGTCTGTTATTTTTTGTTCCGTGATACCGTAAGGGGCGAGGTTGGCAACAGCCCCCTCGACCGACTCGGAGTACAGGTCGGGATATTTACTGCTGACGGGATAGTTTCTTATTCCTACCGCCCACAGGCCGTTCAGTCTTTCATGATGACGGATCTTCTCGGTATCGTGATCGGTCGCATATGCCACCTGGACGGCATATCCCTTTACCTTTGCATAGTAAGGAAGAATACCTGCAAAGAAAAGCTGCTCGTCATCGGCATGACTTGAAACAAGCAGAATATCCGCCTTTTCGCACGGCGGATCCCATTTTTGAACATAGCTCGGTGTATCGGCGGAGGAAAAAGCCGAGATGTCGCAGAGCACAGTTTGGCTGCCGAACGACATACTAATCGAAGAGACCTTCTCACCGAAGGCTTTTTCAAGGTCTATATACTCATGCAAAAAGCCGTTTGTTCCTGCCCTGACGCTTTTATCTCCGCTCGTCAGGGTCCATTCTCCCGGAACGTCATTAAAAACGATATAAAGCGCGGATGCGCCTTCATCAAACGAGGCATTTACGGCGGCACCGCTTTTTACCGCCGTCAAGGTCGAAGCGTTGTTATCGGCAAGTTTTGCCGTTATATCCGAAGAATCGGCAGTAACCTTCATTCCTATCGCCGCAGGCTCGGCAGACACCTTTAGGGCACCTTTGCCCGCTCCCGCCGCGCCGAGCAGGAGCAGAGTCAGCACCGATATTATCGAAATTATTCTTTTCATTGTATCCGTTTCACTCCCTGCCGCCGTAAGCTCTCTGAGCCGCGGGACCACATAATCGTAAAGCCCTCCGACTGCAAAAACGATATCCGCGGTATTTTTGAAGTCTGCGGGACAAAGTTCAAGCCGCAGCTTACCTGCGGCCCGCCTTCAGCTCGTCATACAGAGCCGAGTTGTTTTCTTCAATATAGTTTGTAAATCCGACACTGAACTTTTTTTCGGCATATCGGAAAAATTCGTCGATCATCGGCGGTCTTTTATCGACCGAATGACAATCGCTTCCTATAAAAGAAACATATCCGCCTTCTATAAGGGATGCCGTCGGTTTATTTGCAGCATTTCCGGGAAATACCGCAGCGGTCAGCTGGGCAAGTGCATCGCCGCTCTCAATGATCTCAAGCAGCTTGTCAAAGCCCCTCATCTTTATATACCTTTCAAGATGCGCAAAGACCGGCACGATGTGATAACGGTAAGCCGTTTCAAGTATATCGTCCACGATCCTGTCCGTAACCGGGGCAAGGCGCATTTCAAGGAGCAGCTTATCCGTACCGCCCAATGTGAGGTCCCTTATCATATCGCAGTGTGACATCCCCGGAAAATAGGCGACCTCATATCCTAAAAACAATTCTATTCCCGCCGCCTGCGCTTCCCTGTCGCTTGTGACCGTGTCAAATGCCGCCTTTATTTCCTCAATATGCTGCTTTGCATCGTCAAGCGGAACATACATATGCGGTGTGCACAGTGCAGCGTCGACTTTTTGACTTTTAAGCATTCCGAGAAGTCTTCGCGACTCCTCTATACTGCTCGCCCCGTCATCCACACCGGGAAGAATATGGGTATGAATATCAAGCAGCATTGCGACACCTTCCTTCACACATATATATCGGCTGTTCCCCGCCGCTTACCCGTAACGGGCGGCGGTTCCGGGACCCCACCGATTTAAATTTTTACCTGTTCGGATCCGTTCCCCGTTTACGAATCATTCCCGCTCAGAGTGTTTCCCCTGTTCAGGACTGCTTATCGGCATAGTTTCCGTAATAGTAATAATAGCCGTATTTTTTCTTCTTATTGTAGTACTTGTATTTACTGTTCTTTTGTTTAACATCGTTAAGTACATACCCGAGCACCTTTGATCCCGAGGATTCAATAACGTTCTTTGACTTCTTTATGCCGTCAAGGTTAGCCACTCCCGACCGTACAACAATGACAGCTCCCGCGGTAAGAGGAGACAAAACAAGCGCATCCGAAACAATGCCGAACGGCGGTGCGTCGTAGATCACATAATCATACCGCTCTTCAAGACCTCTTGCAAGCACCTTCATGGCGGTAGAGCAAAGCAGTTCGGTCTGGTTCGGCGGGATGGGACCCGATGCGATAACATCTAAGTTATTCTCTATTTTCTGTATTGCTTCATCTGCGGAACAGAAGCCGACCAGCACAGAGGAAAGTCCTTTAGCGTTGGAAATCTTCATTTTTCTATGGACCGAAGGCTTTCTCATGTCAGCGTCGACAAGCAATACGCGGTTTCCCATCTGTGCAAATGTTTTGGCAAGGTTGACGGTGGTGGTACTCTTGCCTTCTCCTGCTGCAATGCTTGATACCACAAAGCTTTTGTGCTCACTCTGGGAAAGCATAAAAACCACATTCATCTGAATTGTCTTATAAGCCTCGGTTGCGTTAAACGACAGCCTTTTTCTCTCTGCCGCCGCAACCGAGTCGGGCTGTTTTTTTTCTTCTTTGTTATACACGGTAGTACGCGCCTCCTTTTGAGGTTTCGTTCAGATCGGGCACCGAGCCGAGAACCGTAAATCCGTTTTTAATAAGGTCGTCTTCATCCTTGACCGTGTTATCGGTGATGGCATAGATATAAATGATTGCAACCGAAACGACAAGTCCGAACAACGCGGCTACCACAATAAACAGAGGCTGATTGGGGTAGGAAAGCTTGGCGCTGTTGGGTGAATTTATCACGGTGGCGGCGGAGTAGCGGTAAGGCACCTTCAGATAACTGTCCGCCGTATCGGCGATCTCCTTGGCGATTATGTATGCGTCCTTAGGATTCTTCGATTTGACGGTAAGCGTAACATTAAGCTCATCGTCAACATATGTCCAGGTAACCATCTGTTTAAGCTCTGAGGCACTGTAGGTCTTTGAGGTCGCGAACTCTCCCGCTCTTTGTGAAAGGCGTTCGGCAGTCATTTCATAAAGAAGACCGCCGTTGCGCAGAGCGCCTATATAGGTGGGCAGCATATTAAGCGATGTCGAGACCGCTGCGGTGGTCATCGTTTGATTCTTTGTTTCGGTATCGTCGTTTGAGATCCCGCCCGTCGTGACGGCGATTATCGCGCTTGAGGAATACAACGGGGTCGCCAAAAAGGCACAGTATGAAAAGCTCAGTGCCGCACAAATGACTACTGCCGCGATAACTATCCAGAATTTTGATCGTAGTACCCTCAACAGATCCTTTATTTCAAGTTTTTTCATCTTTATCTCCGTTCCGACAACGACTTTTGGAATCATTGTTTTTATTTGTGTTTCGCCGATCGTGCTGTGCACCGGTATATTGCCCCTCGTGCCGCGTTCGATCGGATCAGACTTGTCGGTCCTCTTCGTACAGGCTGACCGTAATTTCCGAAAGACGGCTTTTACGCACTTAATCAGGCTTCAGCGTGCAGCCGTTTGCCGCACCGCGCCGTATTCGGAGCAATACTCATCTTACATTATAAATCCACACGGTCAAAAATGCAACCGCAAATTGTTGCCTATATCCACAACCGTTTTGAGACGACGGGCGCCGTCGGGTGGTCCCGTTAAAGTTCGACTGCAACGGGATAGTGGTCGGAAAGCCAGATTCCGTCCGAACCGTCGGTCCAAAGCGATGCCTCGGAGGCGTTCTTTTTTAAGTCATCCGTACAGAAAATATAATCTATCTTTTCAAAGCCGTCGGTATTATCCCTGCCGCCGAAGCCGTGGTAGGTGTGTTCAAACCCGGTCGTGAGATCGTTAAGGCGGGGTGTATCAATGCCGAGAAGCCGGGATATCTCTTTAGTTCCGGGCAGCGCATTGAGATCGCCCGCGACAACGGTGGGCAGCGGGTCTGCGGCGAACACCTTTTCAATATCGTCTTTAAGTTGTTCGGCCTCAAGAAGTCGGATCTCCGGCTTCTCATAATCAAAATGCGTATTGTAGATTCTGAACCTCTTATTGTCGCCGAGGCGTGTCACCGTGACCCTGTTAAAGGTGCGCGGGCACACATTCTGACCCTCGTGGCGGGAACCCGGGACGCTCGGTGTCGGGGAATACCATTCGGTATAGCTTGACTCTATACGGAAGGTATCCTTTTTCACCGCAACGAGCATTGCCTCGCCGCCGAGATCCTTTTCCCTTCCCACACCGCAAAACGCATAATCGGTCAGGTGCTTTTTAAGGAAATCGCCTATTTTTTCGGATGCCTCCTGGAAGCATATTATATCGGGGCTTTCGGTATCTATCTTATCGAGCACCGACCCGGCGCGGTGGACGAAGCTGTTTATTCCGTCTCCGTCCCATTTATAGCGGATATTAAATGTAACGAATTTCATATCATCTGCACTCCTTCTGTTTACCCGATCTTTCGGCGCCCGCAAGATTTACCCCGAACACGCCGACTATTATCAACGCCGAACAGACCGCCTCGACCGCGCCGAAGCTTTCGTTAAGCAGCAGCACGCCTCCGAGCACCGAAACGACGGCTATCACATTGGAAAACGAAGTTGCCCTGACAACGCTTATGTTTGAGGTTGCATAGTTATACAAGAAGTACGCCGCGACCGAAGAAACGAGAGCAAGATATCCGAGCGAGATATCAAAGACAGGCTCGGTCAACGCCGACGCGGCTGCGGTAAAGTATTCTTTGCCGTAAACCGCTATCGCCGCCGCGGTGAATCCGAGCGCGCCCGTTCCCATCATAAAAAATGTTCGCTCGGTGGGAGAAAAGTGCGCCGACTCGCGTCTGCTGAGTATATTGAACACCGCCGCAGACAGTACCGCAGCCGTCAACAACAACGCGCCTAGCGGTTTGTTTCCTCCGCCGTCTCCCCCGAAGAGATTCATTCCCGCCGCCCCCGCTACCGAGACTGCCGAAAAGACCGCCTGCAGTGCCGAGGGGCGTTCTTTGAGAAAGATCGCCGACAGTATGACTGCCGCCACGGGAGCCAGCGAGATCATCACTCCCGAAAAGGAAGAGGAGGTCATATCTATACCGTACAACTCACTTAAAAAATAGCAAAGCGGCTGCGCGAGGCACATAAGAACAAGTCCGGTAAGCTTTTTCCCTTTATACGAAAGCTTTATCAATCCGAAGACGCGCATCAGGCAAAGTGCCGCGAATGCGACCGTGAACCGAAGGGACAGTATCACGAGCGGCTCTGCAAATCCCAGTGCCTTGACCGAGAAAAAGTTGCTGAAGCCGAATATCACATTGGCCGTCAGTGCGGCAAGGCTGCCGGTGAGTTTTTTATTCACAGTCATAACCGTTTTACACTCAACCTGTATTTTGTTACAGGATGATGAGCTGCCTCTCGGATGCGGTGAGGTTGCGGAAGCCTTCATCGGTGATAGCGACCATATCCTCGATACGAACGCCGAATTTATTTTCAAGATATATGCCCGGCTCCACGGTCATTATATTGCCGGGAACCAGTTTTTCATGACAACGCATATTGAAATTGGGATTTTCGTGGATCTCAACTCCGACACTGTGACCGAGGCCGTGCCCGAAGCAGCCTTCATATCCCGCGGCATTGATAAGATCGCGGGCGGCTTTATCCACTTCAAAGCAGTCCGCGCCGGGTCTTATGACCTCAAACGCCTTGCTCTGTGCGGCACGGACGGTCTCATAGACCTTTATCATTTCATCGGTCGCATGGCCGACCGCAACCGTTCTTGTCATATCCGAATGATATCCGTCGGCGACCGCGCCGAAATCCATGGTCACAAAGTCTCCGTCCTCGATCACCTTATCGGAGGGGACTCCGTGCGGCAGAGACGAATTCTTTCCCGACACGACTATAAAGTCGAAAGAGACTCCTTCGCTGCCGAGCTTTCTCATATAAAACTCCATATCAAGCATAACATCTCTCTCGGTCCTGCCCGCGCGGATGTTATTGAGGATATAAGAGAATGTGTCATCGGTCATCTTCTGAGCCTTTTCTATGGCTTTGATCTCGTAGGACTCCTTGACCGCTCTGATCTCTGTTATGTACTTTGTCAATTTATCACTGTCGCTCAATATGTCACCGAAGCCCGCCTTTCTCGCGGCAAAGTCCGCGACGCTCATACGGTCGACCTCGACATAGACCTGCTTTATGCCGTCCTCTTTCGCGAGGGAATACACGGTCGGTCCTCCAGCCGCAAAGAGTATGACATCGCAGAAGGGAACCTTCTTACGCGCGACCTCTATGTATCTGAAATCTATCAGGAAATAGGCTTTTTTCTTTGTTATTAACAGTGTTCCCGCCGAAGAAGGAAAGCCCGTCAGATAGAATCTGTTTTCATCGGATGTAATAAGGGCTGCCTCTTTATCCTCCAGGAACTCCTGTATCTTTTTTATCTTAACATCGGTCATTTTCTTTCACTCTTTCCCTTTTCGGTCTGTGGTCTTTTCGGTCCGCCGTTTTTGCAGACGGCTGCTTTGAGTTCTAATTTTTGCGATCCACAATCATTATATTACCGTATGCCCCTGTTTTCAACTGTTTTTTGGTACGGCATTTGCCGTTATACATAATATGATCTCATATTTTGCGAACGGCGGACAGATGAGGGCGAGCGGGGCGGATGAGGGTAAGCTGACGGGTGCGGGTGAGCGGTCGAGTGCGGACATGACGGGTGCGGGCAGAGTGAGTGCCTGTAAAGTGGGGGGCGGGGAGGCGAATGCGGGCGGAGCACGGGCAGGATCGGCGCGAGCGGGCAAGTGTCGGGCAGCGGATGAGAGAGGTGCGGCGGTAAGCGCGCCGAGACGGATCAGCAAGTGAAAAGCGGCGGCAGTGTGAGACGGCAGTGAGTGCAGGAGGCAGTGGTCACGGGGCAGCGGACGACGGGTTCAAAACAAAGGTGCGGTGTGCTTAGTGCGGCGGGGGTGACAAGTAAGCAAATGTCAGGCGGCAGAGACAAAAAGGGCGGCGGGCAGGTGCGGTTATGATCACAGGGGACGGCAGAGCTGCGGGGAGGGGTGCAGTGAGGCGGCGCCGCGCCGCGCGCTTCGCGCGCGGCAAAGGCGAGCAGCGCAAAGTGAATGCGGGCGGGGCGACGGAAAATCAATGGTTATATACCGCTCCGTGAGGAGCACCTGACTTCGGCGCTGCCCGCTTGTGCGCCCTCCGTCAGGAGGGCGCGCGGCGCCGCCAAGTCCGCCGTCTCCCTCAGACCGATCCCCTCACGGCAGCACGACCGCCCCCTCCCCGCAGCAGTGCCGCCGACCCGACCTCTTCAAGCCGGCGGTCCGACCCGTTTCTTCTCCCCCCGCTCTTGCGGCAGTACGACTGACCCGCTCATTTACGGCAGCGGGCTGACCGGCAATCGTGCGCGCCCGCTCCGACTTGCCCCGATACGGCGCATCGCTTCGACACTCGGCTTTCATCGATGTGCCGCCATGCTTTAATACGCCCGTCCGGCTTTAACATGCCGACTTATTCCGATACGCTGATCCGATACGCCGACGAGATACGCCGTCTTACTCCGATACGGACAGTAATAACCATTAGAATCCGAGGATAAGGGACGGCGCAGCGCGCAGGGTGCGCCGCGCCGTCATTTGCATATTTCCGAGTGTCCGAGGAGGTCGTGTTGTGCACCGAGAAAAGTGTCTGCCCCGCAGAGCACGAACAAATATAAATAACGGTCTGTCGGCAAAGTATTGATAAAACCGCAGCGCGCCCGTGCACATCAAGTGCACGGGCGCTCCGTATTCATATTTTATTTAAGTCCGCGAAGCCGACCGCTGCCACCGACCTGTTGTCGTTCGCTCGGTCGATCTGTCGCCCCATACGGTTTGCGGTTCCGTAGGTCGCGTTGTTTTCAACTGTTCTTATTTGCATCGATTTGCATCGGTCATATGATCGGGCAATTATTCGGTGACCGTGAATTCGACCTGCCTTGCATCGTCCTTGGCGTTGTCGCCGATCCAAACCCTGAATTTTCCCGGCTCCACAACGCGCTTTAACTCGACATTATGGAAAGCGAGGTCATCCGCTTTCAGTTCAAACTCGACGGTTTTGCTTTCGCCCGTCTTTAAGAATATCCGCTCAAAACCTTTAAGCTCTCTTATCGGTCTGACGCAGGAGGCGACCAAGTCTCTGACATAAAGCTGTGCCACCGTGTTGCCGTCGCGGTCGCCCGTATTGGTGACGGTGCACTTCACCTTTATGCTGCCGTCGGTCGGCATACTGTCTTTGGAGAGGGAGACTGCCGAATACTCAAATGTTGTATAGCTGAGACCGTATCCGAATATGTAATCGGGTTCGACGGTAATATCCTTATATCCCGTCTCATACCATACGAGCCCCTTTTCGGGTCTTCCCGTCATATTGCGGTTGTAATACACGGGTATCTGTCCCTCGGAGCGGGGCACCGAGGTCGTGAGCTTGCCCGATACATTGTACTCCCCGGTAATGACATCGGCAACGGCATTTCCGAATTCGGTTCCGAGCTGCCAAACATACAAAAGCGCTGCGA
>CAKRVQ010000017.1 GCA_934408795.1 uncultured Eubacteriales bacterium | reverse complement strand
GCTGACGGGCGCTCCCCGTTTTGTTCTGATTGTCTTTATCTCATTTTTCGCAAAATGACAATAAGGACAAGCGGTTCGAAATAGGGCGTCAGGAGAGTCCGCGTTCGGTTTCGGTGTTGTCAGCCGCCGAGGTAAGCTTTTTTGACCTCGTCGCTCTGCATAAGTTCATTGCCCGTGCCGCTCAGAACGATCTTTCCGTTTTCAAGAACATAAGCGCGGTCGCTTATTGCGAGGGATTTACCTGCGTTCTGTTCAACCAAAAGAATGGTGGTGCCCTTCTTATTGAAGGTATTTACGATAATATCAAACACTTCATCCACAAGCAGCGGCGACAGACCCATTGACGGCTCATCGAGCATCAGCAGGTCGGGATGACTCATCATTGCTCTGCCCATGGCAAGCATCTGCTGCTCGCCTCCCGAAAGGGTTCCCGCCACCTGATTCTTTCTTTCGCCCAAGCGCGGGAAATAGGTATATATCTCCTCTACATCCTCTTTGATCCGCTTCTTATCGGGTTGGCAATACGCACCCATCAGGAGGTTTTCATACACGGTAAGTTCCTGGAAAACCCTTCTGCCCTCAGGCACCTGGGTCATTCCGAGCTTTACGATCTTATGGCTCGGCATCCTGGTGATATCCGTACCGTTGAAAATGACCATTCCGTGATGCGCGGGAATAAGTCCCATTATAGCCTGCATGGTAGTTGTCTTGCCGGCTCCGTTTGCGCCTATAAGCGTAACGATCTCGCCCTTATTGACTTCAAAGCTGATCCCTTTTATGGCACGGATAACGCCGTATTTGACCTTCAGATCCTTTACTTCAAGAAACGCCATCTCATCAACCTCCGATATAAGCCTTAATGACCTCGGGGTCATTAAGTGCTTTGCTTGTTTCGCCCTGTGCAAGCACGGTTCCGAAATTGAGTACCGTTACTTCATCGCAAAGTCCCGAAACGAATTTCATATCATGCTCGATGAGCAGGATCGTCATATCAAACTTATCCCTTATATGGCGCACTATATTCATAAGATCGGCGGTCTCATTAGGATTCATACCTGCGGCAGGCTCATCAAGCAGCAGGAGTTTGGGATTTGTTGCAAGCGCACGCGCGATCTCAAGTTTTCTCTGCTTTCCGTAAGGCAGGTTACACGCCAGATTGTTTCTCTCTTCAATCAGGCCCACCATTGAGAGGATCTCTTTTGCGCGGGCGCGCATATTTATCTCGCATTTATAATGTGAGGGGAGGCGCAGCATACTTGCTATCGGGCTGCATCTGAACTGCGGCTGATTATGTAAACCTACCATTACATTACGAATGACGCTCATATTATTGAAAAGGCGGATATTTTGGAAGGTTCTCGCTATACCCTTATGGTTTATCTTTTCTTCGGTGCAACCGACAAGGTCCTCACCGTCAAGATAAAACTTACCCGTTGTGGGGCGATAAACGCCCGTGAGCATATTGAAAACGGTGGTCTTGCCTGCGCCGTTAGGTCCCACAAGACCGTAAAGTTGTTTCTTCTTTATTTCAAGGTTTACGCCCTGAACGGCTTTAAGTCCGCCGAAGGAAATGCCGAGATTTTCGGTTTTAAGCATTATATCCGACATCTTACTTTTCCTCCTTTTCGGGCTTATCCGGTGTAAATTCCTTGTTCACCTGAACGACCTCCACCGACAAAAGCTCATCCATTTTTATCTTGGTCTCAATACGATCCCACGCCGCCTTATCCTCTTTGATCTTCTCGGGAGCATGAGGCTTACGGGCAAACACGCCGGTTATTTTCTTGATAACTCCCGTGAGAGAATCCTTCAAGGGCTTGAATGCAGGGGCGTTATTGAAGAGTATTACAAATATAAGGATAAGCGCATAGACCAAAAGCTTGACTGCGGCAAGATCGCCTGAGAGCCACTCAGTAAGTTTGACATCAAGTGTGGTTATAAGTGCGGCGGCGACCAACGAGCCGTTTATGCTTCCCATTCCGCCGAAGACGACCATAACGAGTATTTCTATGGACTTGTTATACGAATAGTCGCCGTACTGAACGGGTGTTGTAAAGCGGCTGAAGAGCGTGCCCGCAACGCCTGCAAAAAATGCGGCGACCACGAACACCAGCAGTTTATAAAAGGTGACATTTATGCCCATTGCCTTTGCCGCGATCTCATTATCACGCACCGCGGTAATGGCTCTGCCGTGTTTTGAACGGATAAGGTTACCTATAAGTATAACGACCACCGCAAGGGTAGCAAATGCGATTATAAAGAGCTTAGAGGTCGATATGGGCTTTGTCTTGAGTCCCATTGCTCCGCCGAACCACGGAAGGTTTTTGAAGAGGTTACGAACGATCTCGCCGAAAGCGAGTGTAACGATCGCAAGATAGTCGCCTTTCAGTCTCAGTGCGGGCAAGCCGATCACAAAACCAAACGCTGCCGCCACAAGACCTCCCGCGAGCATTCCGAGCACAAGTGCGACTACCGGGTCGCCCACCGTCTTTGTCATCGCGTTGGCGAACATACCGCCTATATAAGCGCCCACACACATAAATCCCGCATGGCCGAGGCTGAGTTCTCCCAAAAATCCGACGACGAGGTTAAGAGAGACGGCGAGGATCGCGTTGATGCCTATTCTCGAAAGCAGCGAGGTTGCCGAGCGGTCAAGAACGCCTAAGGAATTCAGAAGTATTGCCGCAGCGAGAAAGACAAGAACGGCAAGATAGCTGACATGGTATTTAAGTTTGGTTGTCTTTTTGATATTTCCTACGTAACTCATGATCAGACCTTCACCCTCCTCTTCTTTCCGAGCAATCCGACGGGTTTAACAAGCAGAATTATTATAAGGAACAGAAACTCGACCGCGGTCGTGTAATCCTGAAGAGACGGTATGCTTTGGCACGCCTTTTCGATGATACCGAGAAGTATGCCTCCGAGCATAGCGCCGGGTATGGAGCCTATTCCTCCGATGACCGCTGCGGTAAACGCCTTGATGCCGGGCATTGAGCCGAGCGTCGGGGTTACCGAGGGAATGAGCATAAGGTAGAACAGGCCTGCAAAAGCCGCAAGTGCCGAGCCTATGGCAAATGTTATCGTTATGATTCGATTGACATTTATGCCCATCAGCTGGGCGGCGCCTTTATCTTCCGAAACAGCAATCATTGCTCTTCCTGTCTTTGTCTTCTTGATAAAGAGTGTCAAAGCCACCATCAATGCGGCACCGACGACAAGGGTTATGATGATATTGACATCTATTTCGGAATTTCCTACGGTGAGCTTTCCGTATGACGGAATTGTCACGCTTCTTGACTGCGAGCCGAATATGAGCTGAGCCAACCCCTGCAAAAAGTAGCTGACACCTATCGCGGTAATAAGCACAGCCAAAGGGGAAGCTCCCCGAAGAGGCTTATAGGCAAGCTTCTCTATCAACACGCCGAGGAGCGAGCACAAAACGATCGCAACCGCAAGTCCCGCGAACGGATGAAGTCCCGTGCTTATACTTACGAGCACGGTATATGCTCCCACCATTATGATATCGCCGTGTGCAAAGTTCAGCATCTTAGCGATACCGTATACCATTGTATAGCCCAACGCTATCAGCGCATATATGGCGCCGAGGCTGAGTCCGTCCAATACAATACTCATCTCTTTACTCCTTAACAGTTGTTATAGATACCGGAGTACCCGAACCCCGTCCGTGTGTGCCGGAAGGCATCGAAACGCCTTTATGAAAGCCGGGCTGCCGACAGGCGGCTTTTTTAAGGTCCCGTGACCCGTTTCCGCTTTTCGGTGCTTTCCGGCACGCACCGCCGCGCAGTCGGGGCGTTGGACGCCCCGACTGCGCTTGGTAAATTTATAAACCGTGCCGATTATCTTACATCGACGATGACAGGAACCTTGTTGCAGGCGCCCGAAGCATCCCATGTCATCTTTCCGGTCACGCCGGCGTATGAGAAGGAATCCGCGGTGATCGCTGCTTTTACAAGATCGGAAAGGTCGGAAGCGGAGATACCGGTATCATTTACACCGGCTGCCTTCATTGCCTCATATACAACATATACCGCGTCGTATCCGTCAGCTGCAAACTGGTCGGGATCACTGCCGTACGCCGCCTTGTAAGCCTTTACGAAAGCGGCGGTCTTTTCATCGGTAGAGGTCACATCAAACGGAGTGATGTACTTTACATGGTTGGTAACAGTATCATCAAGCTGTGTCTTAACACCGTCAAGTCCGTCACAGCCGAAGATGAGAGCGCTGCAGCCCTTCTTAGCGCAAGCCTTGGCGACAAGTCCCGCTTCGGTGTAATAGAAAGGCGTGAATATTGCGTCGCAATCTTTAAGAGCCTCGACCTGAACCGAAAAGTCCTTGTTATTTTCCTTATCGAATGTCTGGGTCTTGAACGAAACACCGAGCTTATCCATTTCAGCCTTGAACGCCTCATAGATTCCGCTTGAGTAAGTATCGGAGGTGTCATAGATGCAACCGATGTTCTTGAATTTCTCGGTCAGCTCTTCCGCCGCAAGGACACCCTGGTCGGGGTCGCCGAAGCAAACACGGAAAGCGCTGTCGCCGGTCTCTATGACCGAAGCCGCCGAAGCAGACGGAGTGATGAAGAAGAGGTTATCCTGTGCCGCCTTCGTTCCGAAAGCCTCGCAGGCACCTGAGGTGACCGAGCCGAGAGATATCTGCATACCCGCATCAAAGAGCGAATCGTATCCGGTAGCTGCCTCAGCGGCAACGCCCTTATCGTCTCTCATTTCGAATTTGAATTTTGCGCCGTTGAGTCCGCCCGCGGCATTGATCTCATCAATTGCAAGCTGAGCTCCGTTCTTGACCGAAATACCGTACTGAGCGACATCTCCGGTAAGCGGGCCGGTAGCTCCTATGAAATAAGTACCGTCCCCTGTTTTAGTTCCGCCTTTGCCGCATCCGGCAAAGCAGGCGATCATTGTTGCGACTGCCGTTACGGCAGCTGCAAATCTGAATGATTTTTTCATTTTTACTACCTCACTTATAAAAATTTCTTTTATATTAACAGCCGCAAAGACTGAAATATACAAAACCCTGTTTGCCGTGCGGTGCCGCTGACAGAACCGCCGACCGACTATCAAAAAAGAGCTTTGCGAAATTGCAAAGCTCTCAAACACAGTTCTTTAATCTGCTACGCAAGCTGCAACTTCCCCCGACCGTATTCACTTTTGTCTATAACGACGACCCCTATTATTACGGCTATAATGATCATCGAAATAATATTGATAAGTCGAATAGCGGAAAATACAAAAAGAGCTATGGCAGAAATAGCCATAGCTGCGTAGTTATTCACGGAAGCGCAAGGGAAAAAGGCCGGCTTATGAGCACAAGCGGCAGCATCGGAAGTTCGTTTTTCATAAGTTACGAACATTTCTGTTTTCCCCTTTCGTTTTTATGATACTGAATTATATGACAATGAACGCGGTTTGTCAAGAGCGATTTGTCAATTTTGTCAAAAGGACAAATAATTTATTGTGTATTTATCCGAGAGTTGTGCATATTTGATACTTTAAAGTGCTAAACCGTGCGAGGATAGCCACGGTTTCCTCAGCAGTCGGCGGCGGGCTTTGCGAGCGCAGCGGAGCGGTCTGTCGGGCGGTCGAGAAGAAGACAGGAGGTTTGTCGAAAGAACGGTCGGGCTGCGTCGGGAGGACGGTCGAGCGGAAAGCAGGCGGACGGTAAGCTGCGGCGAGCGGACGGTCGAGCTGCGGGCGCGGTATGCAGACGGCGGACGGTTGGATATGGGCGCGGCGGGGTTAGCGGGCGGTTGGAAATAGGCGCGGTGCGGGGTTGGCGGGCGTTCCGCCTCGCGGGTTTGGGTTTGCAGGCAGCGTTAAGCCGCCCGTCGCGCGCGAGAGTGCGCGGTGGGCGGCGGTGGTTGAGGTGTGTCTGCGGCGCGCATGGTGCGCCGTCGGTATTGCCATATGTACCGATGATTCTTCCCTCACCCCTCCCTTTTTAGCGGCGCGCAGGGTGCGCCGCGATGGCTGACGAAAGTTTAGATATATCAGTATTACATACCCTTTCACTGTAATACCCAAACTTCAGTGCGGCATATTATATCGTTCTGTCCTCAATGTCAGCTTGGGTTATTATATCTCCGATCTTCTCACCGTTAATTTCATAATTCAGAATTTCCTCAATGGAATCAGCCCAAAATTCGTTATCAGAATCACATTCAGTATTACTTAATAAATTGTAATACTTACCGTCTTTTTCGTAACAAGCCTCGCAGATATGCATTTGTTCCGGTGAATTGTCATCTTTTGTAAGCTTGGCAAAAATACAATACGCTTTGCCCTTCCAGTCAAATTGGATTTCCGTACCGCAAAACATCGCCCGCTTAAATTCGTCAACCGTTTTAAAACTATAATCAGTATCGGAATATGATGCATCGTTGGTCATGATATACTCCTATATTTAATGTTTGGGTGTCTTGAATGTCGGCGTTTTTTCCCCCCGACTCACCGCAATTTTTTCGACTTATCGGGATTCGGATCCGAGTCTTTGCCGTTACAAGTACGCACCGTTCGCCCTTCTTCTCTCGGCAATAAATCCTTAACCCTTTTAGATAATTATATCATAGCCGGGCAGCAAAGACAATTCGTCTGTAATATGCTTTACGCATTGTAAGCTGCGGGATCGTTTTTGTATTTCCGAGGGGACAATCAAAATTGACAAATATGGTATTATTCCTCTGTTTCGGAGAGCGGCATATCAGGGCAATGCCGTATATTTTTCCCCGATTCACAAAAGGCGCAACGAACACCCGATATTTGACCGTCCGCACCGAGGACGGAGCCGCCCGTCGCGCGCGAGAGTGCGCGGTGGGCGGCGGTGGTTGAGGTGTGTCTGCGGCGCGCAGGGTGCGCCGTGAAGGACGGGCACATAGGAGGGGTGCGGAGGGAGCGGATGCGTTTTATGCGATATGGCGGAACTTGCGCCTTGACTTTTGTCTTAATCGTGCTATAATGTCAATGGAGATCAGAGATGTAAAGCTTAGTCGCTTTGCGTCTCTTTTTTTATTTTCGTTACGCGATCACGGGTAAACCGTCCCCCGCCGTGTCGGATCCGTTCACCGAATATATACATATATATTTATCCGATATACTCGCCATGGTTCGCGGCGAAGCTTTTATTGTCTGCGCAGCTTTTTTGCATTTCCCCATCGCCGACACAAAACAAAGTTTTTAACGGCTTGCGTGACGAAGCTTTCTTTTACAAACAATAATCACAACGGAGGGATCTTTATGATAGAAAGAAAATGCAGTTGTGCCATGGGTATTCACCGTGCACCGCTTGAAAAGTACATTATAGAAAGCGGTGCGATCAGGCATCTGCCGGAGCTGCTTAAAGATTATCGCAGTATCTATATGGTATGTGACGAAAACACATATCGTGTACTGGGCAGCCGTGCCGAGCAATTATTGAAGGATCACGGTATGTTCTCCCACAAGCACATCCTGCCCGGGGATGTTCTGCCCGACGCACAGGCGATAGGCGATGTGCTGATCCACCTGAATGACCCTAAAGCCGATTACGGCATTTTTGAATTTCCTCCCCACCCCGATTTTATTCTCGGAGTGGGCTCGGGCGTGATAAACGATGTGTGCCGTGTTGTATCATATCGTTTGGGGCTGCCTTACGGGATCGCCGGTACCGCCCCCTCCATGGACGGATACGCCTCTGCCGGTTCGCCGACACTGTTTGACGGCACAAAAGCCACGATAAAGTGCACGACTCCGAAATATATAATCGCAGATCTTGATGTTATGAAGGATGCCCCGTTTGATATGCTGCTTTCCGGAATCGGCGATATGTTCGGAAAATACACCGGCATACTCGACTGGGAGCTGGCGCGCGATTATCACAATGATTACTACTGTCACGAGATAGCCGATGAGGTAATAGAAGCGACCGACAAATGTCTTGCAACCGGCTACCGCCTTAAGGCGCGCGAGACGGAATGCATTAAGAACATTATGGAAGGTTTTATGGTGACCGGTCTCGGCATGGCATTTACGGGGAACTCCCGCCCTGCCTCAGGCGCGGAACACATTATTTCTCATGTTTGGGAGCTTGAGCGTGTCGCAAACGGTCAGAAGCCGAGCCTTCACGGACTTGAAGTGTGCGAAGCGACGCGGATCATCGCGGATATGTATAAAATGCTTTACTCCCAAACCGATGACAGTCGTCTTAAATCCCTGATAGAAAAGTATCTGCCTTATTTTGAAGAGGTCGAGCGGTTTTGCGACGAAATGAATGTTCCCAATGTCACGGTTGATCCCGAAGCGATCCGACGCGCCGTATTGCGGGCACTCAAGATGCGGGACCGCTACACGATACTTTTTTATTTGAACGATCGCGGATTGCTCGAAGAATATGCCGATCGTGCGGCAAAGGAGTTTGTTAAACGCGTATGCAGCAAATAAAGGATACCCGTCTGTTTCTTTTTGATATGGACGGCACGCTCCTGCTCGGAGACCGTCTGTTTGACTTTACCAAAGAGCTGCTCGCCGACATAAAGCGCGTGGGGAAAAGGTATTTATTCCTGACCAACAACTCCTCAAAAAGCGTAATGTCTTATGTCGAAAAGCTCGCAAGGCTGGGGATCGAGTCCTCCCCCGACGATTTTCTGACCTCCTCCGAGGCGACCGCCCGGTATCTTTGTGAGAGGCACAAAGATGACCGCATTTATGTCTGCGGTACGGAATCGTTCAAGGAAGAGCTCATTCGAAACGGGCTCGGTTTGACCGAAAGCACCGAGGATGCCGACTGCGTGGTCATGGGATTTGACACCGAGCTTACATTCAACAAGCTCCGCGATGTGTCCCGCATGCTGAACGCGGGTGACATTCCCTACATTGCGACAAACCCCGATTATGTCTGCCCGACGGAGTACGGCAATGTGCCCGACTGCGGCAGTGTCTGTGATATGATATACAATGCGACCGGTAAAAGGCCGTATGTCATCGGTAAGCCCTCGCCGCTGATGGTAAAGCTTGCGATGGAAAAGGCGGGCTGCACGCCCGACGAGACTGCCGTTGTCGGCGACAGGATCTACACCGATATAAAAAGCGGCTTGAACGCCGGAGTACTCTCGGTACTTGTCATGAGCGGAGAAACCACCTTCGGGATACTTGAAAAATCGGCAGAAAAGCCCGATCTGGTCCTCAAGGACGCAGGCGAAATAATGAAATATCTTTAGCTGCGGCGCGCGGGATGTGCCGCAGCAAGTGCATACGGTTCGGGTTTGAGGGCGGCGCGCAGGGTGCGCCGCCCTTTAGTTTGCGGTTTGCGCGAGGGGGTGAAGCCGCCCGTCGCGCGCGAGAGTGCGCGGTGGGCGGCGGAGATCGGAGGCTCGGCGATCGACAACATAATTCTCGGCGGTGAGCGGAATATGCGGGCGGCGCGCAGGGTGCGCCGCCCTTTGGTTTGCGGTCTGCGCGAGGGGTGAAGCCGCCCGTCGCGCGCGAGAGTGCGCGGTGGGCGGCGGGTGCTGCGCCCTCATGCATTTTGCAGCAGCAAGACAAAAAGAGGTGCGCGGTCGCCGTGAGGCGGTCGCGCACCTGTGTTGATCGATTATTGATCCGTTCTGCCGACGGTTCTCTTCCCGACCCGCTCTTTCCCGGATTCTTTCCGTCTCTCTCCTTAAGCTGACGGGAGTCAAACTCTGCCGTCTTTCGGCGCCCCTTTTTTAGGAAGCGGAAAGATTATTCCATTTCGGCAAGTCTCTCTTTAAGCTCTTTGAGCTGACGGGCAAGTTCCTTCGGAAGCTTATCGCCGAACTTCTTGTAATGCTCCTCGATCTCGTCCGCCTCTTTGAGCCAGACATCCTTGTCGACCTTCAGTATCGACTTCAGAGTTTCGATATCCATATCGAGATCGGTAAGGTCGATATCCTCGGGACGCGGCACATAGCCGATCGCGGTCTCAACGGCATCCGCCTTGCCTTCGCAGCGGTCGATGATCCAGTTGAGGACCCTCATATTGTCGCCGAATCCCGGCCATACGAAGTTGCCCTCGTCATCGGTACGGAACCAGTTGACATTGAATATCTTAGGCGCCTTGTCTCCCAGCTTTTCGCCCATTTCAAGCCAGTGTGCGAAATAGTCGCCCATATTGTATCCGCAGAAGGGAAGCATTGCCATAGGATCGCGGCGCACAACGCCGACCGCGCCTGCTGCGGCTGCAGTAGTCTCCGATGCCATTGCGGAACCGATGAATACACCGTTTTCCCATGACTTTGACTGGTAGACCAGCGGAGCGCACTTTGCGCGTCTTCCGCCGAATATGATAGCGGAGATCGGAACTCCGGCTCCCTTATCGAATTCCTCGGAGATGCAGGGGCAGTTGACCGCAGGAGCGGTAAAGCGTGAGTTGGGATGTGCGGCATAGGTGGACTTATCCGCCTTGTTGGATTTAGAGGCATCCCACTTGTTGCCCTTCCAGTCTATGCAGTTTGTCGGCAGGTCCTTATTGAGGCCCTCCCACCAAACGGTGTTGTCGTCAAGGTTGAGCGCGACATTTGTGAATATAGTGTTCTTCTTTGTGCTCTCAAGAGCATTGAAGTTTGAATGTGCGTTGGTTCCGGGTGCGACTCCGAAGAAGCCGTTTTCGGGATTTATTGCGTAGAGTCTGCCGTCATTACCTATGCGCATCCAGGCAATATCGTCGCCGACCGTCCAGATCTTATATCCCTTTTTACGGAGATATTCGGGCGGGATAAGCATTGCAAGGTTGGTCTTTCCGCAGGCAGACGGGAACGCCGCCGCGATATACTTGACTTCGCCCTTGGGATTCTCAAGTCCGAGGATGAGCATATGCTCAGCCATCCAGCCCTCTTTCCAGCCCTGATACGAAGCAATGCGGAGCGCGAAGCACTTTTTGCCGAGCAGAACATTTCCGCCGTATGCCGAGTTGACCGAGATTATGGTGTTGTCTTCAGGGAACTGGCAAATGTATCTCTTCTCGGGGTCGACATCGCATTTTGCATGAAGTCCGCGTACCCAATCGTTTGAGTCGCCGAGGGCTTCCCACACCTTGTCGCCCACGCGGGTCATTATAGCCATATTGAGAACAACATATATCGAGTCGGTAACCTCAACGCCGATCTTTGCGAGAGGCGAGCCGATGGGGCCCATTGAGAAAGGTATGATATACATGGTTCTGCCTGCATAGCTTCCCCTTGCGATATCATAAAGTCTCTCATACATTTCCTTAGGATCGCACCAGTTGTTTGTGGGGCCGGCATTTTCCTTTGTTCTTGAACAGATGAAGGTACGGTCCTCAACTCGCGCAACATCGTTGGGTCTTGTTCTGTGGAGGTAACAACCCGGGAGCTTTTCCTCATTGAGCTTTATCATTTCTCCGGTGGATACCGCCTCTGCGCGCAGAGCATCAAGCTGCTCTTCGCTGCCGTCTATCCACATCACATGGTCGGGATTGAGCAGTTTCTTCATATCCTCGATCCATGCGAGAACAGTTTTGTTTTCAGTCATAATTAACACTCCTTTAGGTATGATAAGATCTTTTCTTCGGGACGGCGAATAATGATTCCGAAGACAAGTGTACAACGATCCGATGCAGAATTTGTGAACTAATTAAC
>CAKRVQ010000016.1 GCA_934408795.1 uncultured Eubacteriales bacterium | reverse complement strand
TCGGGAAGATCGGTCGCACTGCCGCCGCAGAGAATAAGTACATCGGGTCCGCCCGCTCTGCCGCCGAGGGCAGAAAGCGGCTTTGCCGGCACTCCCGGGGTAGCAAGGGTGATCTCCTTCGGGTCCCGCCTTGTATAGACTGCGCAAAGTTCGGTATCGGGGTTGAGCTTTATTGCCTGCTCGACGCCCCTTCCGACATTACCGTATCCGACAATTCCGATCTTCATATCAATATCCTTTCGTTTATTACCGAAATACTCGGTCCGACGGCGGGCACTACGCCTTAACGGCAAATAAGTCTCGGCCGTCGGGCCGGGATTTGTTTATATGCGTTGCTTTTCAGCGGGAATCGGCAAAAAAAGCGCGTGCGGCGCGGCGGCATACCGCCGCGCCGCACGCGCTCCGTTCGCCTGTTTTTTGGTAAAAAAGTCTACTTCAGGAAAGCTTTGTATGCAAGGTATGTGGTATAAACATCATACTTACTTACCACTTCAAAAGGAGCGTGCATTGACAATACCGGAACACCGAGATCGACGACATCTGCGCCGAGTCCCGAAATGTAAAGTGCCACGGTGCCGCCGCCGCCTGCGTCGACCTTGCCGAGCTCGCCTGTCTGCCAGTGGATGCCGGCACCGTCAAGCATCGCTCTTACCTCGCCCATAAACTCGGCGGAGGCGTCGTTTGAACCGCTCTTGCCTCTGGCGCCTGTGTATTTTGTTATCACGACTCCGTGATTAAGATATGACGCATTCCGAGGCTCCATAACATCGGGGAAGGTGGGGTCAAATGCCGCATTGACATCCGAGGAAAGGCATTTTGAATTGCGAAGGACCTTATAGCCGTCGGTTCCCTGCATTTTTGCAAGGTCCTCGGCAAAATACTGAAGGAAGCAGGAATCAAGTCCGGTGTTTCCGACCGATCCGATCTCCTCCTTATCGGCAAGAATGGTGACCGCCGTTTTTGCCGGATGCTCCGCTCCGAAGATAGCGGTCAGCGAAGGATATGCGCAGACGCGGTCATCGTGTCCGTATGCTCCGATAAGCGAGCGGTCGAAGCCGATATCGCGTGTGGGGAGAGCGGGAACGCACTCAAGCTCTGCCGAGAGGAAATCGCTCTCGGTTATTCCGTACTTTTCAAAAAGGATGTTGAGGACATTGAGCTTGACAAGTTCACTTTCGTCGTCATCCTTAAAGGGATAGCTGCCGACAAGGATATTCAGTTCCTCGCCCTTTATGCCGTCCGAAAGGGTACGCTTGCTCTGTTCCGCCGCAAGATGGGGCAGCAGATCGGTTATTACAAAGCAGGGATCATCAAGACTGTCGCCGACGGACACATCAACGACCGTTCCGTCCTTTTTCACCACAACTCCGTGAAGTGCGAGCGGGATAGAGGTCCACTGATACTTCTTTATGCCGCCGTAGTAATGTGTTTTGAAAAGAGCAAGCTCATTTGACTCATAGAGCGGGTTCGGCTTAAGGTCAAGGCGGGGTGAATCGATATGGGCGGCGACTATATTGAGTCCGTTTTCCACAGGCTCGGTTCCGATGACCGCAAGGATCATTGATTTTTTATGATTGTTAAAGTATATTTTTGATCCCGGAGCATAATTCACCGAAGGGTCAAACTCAACAAATCCGTTTGCTTCGGCAAGGGCGACAGCCTCCTTTACAAAGAGCCTTTCGGTTCTTGCCTTATCGAGAAACGCTTTGTAGCCCTCGCAGTATTTTTCTGCTTCGGGGATGCTTACTCTGTCTTCGGCGCAGCCGTTGACCGACTTGGAAAACAGCTTATTCTTGAGGTCTTTTACTTCCTTTGACATTTTTACCGTCTCCTTTTGATTTCGTTTTATGTCCGCGCGGCGCACCGTTTGCGCCGCCGGGGCTTGTTTCCGATCTTATGTTTCCGGCTCCCTCATTCTGGATTTTTTGTTTGCTCGGCACCCGTTATTATTTTGAGTATAACACTTTCGCACTCACTTTTAAAGTCCTCAAGTGAGCCGTTGTTTTTTATAAGTATATCGACCCGTTCGGCAAAGAACGATTCGTCGTTGCCCGCCCTGAGTCTCGCCTCTGCCGCCTCCTCGGATATGCCGTCCCGCTCTCTTATTCTTTTCAGGCTGACGCATCTGTCGCTGACGACCGCGACCGTGATATCGCACCTTCGGTCAAGTCCGCTTTCGTACAATGTAGGCGCGTCTATAAGAACAATGTCACTCGGGGAATTGTCGATCATCCCCTCAATGTCCTTTACGATGAAGGGCAGCACCGTCCGATTGAGTTTTTCGGTCGAGACGGGGTCGGCAAACGCCGCGGCGGCAAGCTTTTTGCGGTCGGGTACGCCGCCCTTTGCAACACCGTCGCCGAAGGCTTTTATTATTGCTTCCGCGGCATCGGTGCGGCGGAGCACCGAATGGGCGACCTCATCTGCATTTATAACATATATTCCGTGGGCTGACGCAACTTCCGAAAATGTTGTTTTGCCGCTGCCGGAGGGTCCCGTAAGTCCTATTACCGTCACAGTACCACCACCTTGAATGCAGCCGCGCGGATAAGGCGGTTGTAGACGGCGAGTCCCACTCCGTTCAGCTCGGGTGCGTGTGCATAGCACTCCTTATAGCCCTTCTCGTCCAGTCGGCGCAGCGCGTCAAAAAGCTCCGCAGCCTGTATTTCGGAGTGCAGCCGCGATCCGTAGGTCACGGATTCGGTCTTCACAAGCGGTTCGTCCTCGCTGAAGCAGAGTGCGCAAACGCCCTGCCCCGCGCGATCGTTTACATATCTGCAATAGTCCTCGGTGCTGCCCTTTACCATTGTAACGGTGCACTTGGGGGAATAGTGTTTATATTTCATTCCGGGCGACGCGACCGGTCTGTCCGCAGAGATCTTTTCCAAAACCGCGGGGTCCACCGTTATATCGGGTATCACTTCTTTCAGCTGCTCAAGCGTGACCCCGCCCGGACGCAAAAGTCTCGGCGGTTCGACGGCGAAAGTGACGACCGTCGATTCCACGCCCACCTCGCAGGGCTCCGCCATTATGACGGCGTCGATCCTGCCGTCCATATCGTGAAGGACATGCTCCGCCGCCGTAGGACTCGGTGCACCCGAGGTGTTTGCGCTCGGCGCGGCAATGGGCAGTCCGCTGAATTCGATAAGCTTGCGCGCTTCTTTGCAGGAGGGCATTCGGATCGCCACCGTATCAAGTCCGGCGCAGACCGACGACGGGATAATCTCCGACTTCGGCAGCACCATTGTGAACGGACCGGGCCAAAACCGTTCCGCGCACCGCCTTGCCATTTCGGGGAGAGCGGATATCAGCGGAGGTAACATTTCCGTATTTGCGATATGAACGATGAGCGGATTATCCTGCGGGCGCCCCTTGGCGGCAAATATCTTTTTTACCGCTTCTTCGTTCAGGGCGTCGGCGGCGAGACCGTAGACAGTCTCGGTGGGCATTCCCACCAATCCGCCCCTTTTTATTATCTCGGCGGCGGTTTTGATCCCGTCGTCAGAGGGTGGCAATCTCAAAGTTTCCAAATTTTTCACGACCGTTTGTTTTATAGTCTTTTTCGGCGTTGGGCTGAGGCGGACGGGCATCGGCTGCGGGCGCGCAGGGTGTCGCTTTTATGCCGCGGCGGACCGTCGGGCTCCGCTCTTTCCGCTTTGATCGATTTTGTGTCCCTTAATTCTCCGGATCGGCCTTGAGCATTTCCGCTCTGTAATAGGTGACGATTGCATCAATGAGCTCGTCAAGGTTTCCGTTGAGTATTGATTCAAGCTTATACAGTGTAAGCCCTATTCTGTGATCGGTGACACGCCCCTGAGGATAGTTATAGGTTCTGATCCTCTCGCTTCGGTCACCCGTTCCGACCTGTGCGCGTCGGTCACTCGCTATGGCGTCGGTCTGCTCCTGCATCATACGCTCATAAAGGCGCGAGCGCAGGACCTTCATTGCTTTCTCTTTGTTTTTATACTGGCTTCGCTCATCCTGGCACTCGACCACGACACCCGTCGGAAGGTGGGTGATCCTTATCGCGGATTCGGTCTTATTGACATGTTGTCCGCCTGCGCCGCCCGAGCGGTATGTGTCTATCTGCAGATCGGCGGGATTTATTTCAAATTCGACCTCTTCTGCCTCGGGCAGCACTGCTACGGTGACCGTTGAGGTCTGGATCCTGCCCTGTGACTCGGTCTCGGGTACTCTCTGGACACGGTGTACACCGCTTTCGTATTTGAGTCTGGAATACGCTCCCTCTCCCTCGACCATAAAGCTGACTTCTTTATATCCGCCCAGTTCGGTCTCGTTTGCGCCTATCATTTCAATGCGCCAGCGCTTGGATTCGGCGTACATCGTGTACATCCTCGTAAGAACGCCCGCGAAAAGCGCCGCCTCCTCTCCGCCCGCTCCTCCGCGGATCTCTACAATGACATTGCGGTCATCGTTCGGGTCCTTGGGCAGCAGAAGCACCCGCAGCTCATCGGACAGAACCTCCAGCCGCTCCTTGCAGTCCAGATACTCCTCCTCCGCAAGCTCACGCAGCTCTTTGTCCGATCCGGAAGAATCAAGGAGCTCCTTCGCCTCTTCACAGTTTTTCTTTACCGATATGTATTCGCGGTACTTTTCCACCACGGGAGAAAGGGACTTATGCTCTTTCATAAGCTTTTTGAGCTGCTCGGGGTCGTTTATAACGGCGGAATCGGCGAGCTTTGCGGAAATATCTTCGTACCTTGCCTCGACCGCCTTCAGTTTATCAAACATTCTGCACCTCTTAAAAAAGCGTCGGTGGGCTATGGATAAGCCTGCCGACGCCCTTATATCATTGTCTTTCTATCTCTTTAATGTTTTTTTCGACCTTCTGCCTCGGCGCCATCACCTCACGGGAGCAGCCGAGACAACGGATCTTAAAATCCATACCCACGCGCAGCACAAGGAACTCCCTGCTGCCGCACGGATGCTGTTTTTTCATTATCAGCTTGTCTCCGACTTTAATATCCATAACGAAAGTCACCAAATCATCGAAAGATCAGTTGATCCTGCCGTACAAAGGAGCCGATGCCGAATCGACCTTCTTCTCGGCGCTTTCCGCTGCCGATGCCGCCGTCGACGATGCGGTTCTGCGGTCGCCGTATTTAGGGGCGCGGTCAAAGCGGCGTTCGCCGCCTTCGGGGCTTATGACAACTCTTCTCGCACTTCCGCCGCCGACAGAGCTTGAAACAACGCCGTCTATCTTCTGAACGGTAGTGTGGATTATTCTGCGCTCATAAGGATTCATGGGTTCCAAAGAACGGCTTCTGCCGGTGCGGAGCACCTGAGCGGCAGTCTTCTTTGCCACGCCCTCAAGGGTGTGCTCTCTCTTTTCGCGGTAATTGCCGACATTGAGAACGACGCGGTAATATCCGCTGCCCTTTTTATTTGAAGCAAGGCTGGCAAGATACTGAAGAGCATCAAGCGTTTCGCCTCTGCGGCCGATTATAACGCCGTAATCGTCGCCGTTTACGGTGATCTCGGCACCGTCTTCAAGCTCGGCAACGGTAAAGGTCAGACCCTCGCATCCGAGACCCGAAAGGACTGTCTTCAGATAGGCGACCGCTCTTGCGACGCAGGAATCTGGATTGAGCTCCTCGGCGGGAATTCCCGCGGGCTTTACAGCGATCTCTTTCTTTGACGGGATCTCGGAAGTCGATGCGGACTCTGTGTTTGCCGCCGCGCCTGCCGCTGAACCCGTCACTGCATTTGCCGCCGCGCCCGACGGACGGGCAGCCGACTTACGGGCTTCGGGAGCGCGTTTTTCGCGGGTGCGCTCGCCGTTCCCTCCGCTGCGGTTATCAGCCGCGGCGTCTCTTCTTTTTCCCTCGGGTCTTGCGGCGGGTGCGTTTCTCCTCGCGGGCTTTTTGTCGGGAACCTCAACATATGCCCTTATCTGCGCAAGTGCGCCTCCGAAAAGGCCGAGAGTCTTTTTCTTCGGAAAAGAAATTACTTCAAACTGTACATCCTCGGTTTCGCCGGCGTTAAGTTCCGTGAGGGCTGCTTCTTTAGCCTCGTCTATGGTATTACCGGTACCGATCGCTTCTTTAATCAAGGTTATATATCCTCCGTTCAAAGGCAGGGTCAGACAGTGCCGTTTTTGGCGATCAGAGCCTTCTCTGCTTTGTTCTTTTTAATTATTGCCTTTGCCTGGTCGATCGCAACCATTCTGTTCGGGCTGTATATAAGCTGCATTGCTATATTGAGACCGCCCGATATGATATTTGATGCCGCCCAGTAGAATCCGACGGCGCCGGGGACCGAGAACGCGATGATAAGCGATATCACCGGCATCATCAGCATCATAGCCATCATGTTCGGAGCTTCGGGGTTATTCTTCTTCTGAACGAGAGAAGACGCCACACCGCTGATTATGGAGGTAACGAACGAGATTATCGGAATGAGCCAGATGGGCTTAAACCCGCTGAAAATATTCCACGAGAAGACAGGTGTTTCGGTGAGCTGAAGACCGAAAAGGTTAAAGCTGACCGAATTAAGGCTTGCACTCGTAACGCCCGCTATCTCGATCTTTCCCTGCTCAAGCAGGCTGAAAAGCGTAAGCTCGGAGCCGCGGACATTGCCGGTTATGAGTCCGAGATCGCCTGCGATCAGAGAAGCGTCGCTCATTGCGGTCGCATTGAAGTTCAATATGTAGGTGAGAGGGCTGGTTATTACCTCGTAGACACCCCACATAATAACAAGACGGATCAGCATGGGCAGGCATCCGCCCGACATTGAAATGCCCTCTTTCTGATAGAGAGCCTGCTGCTCCTGCGTATATTTGTTTTTATCGTCGCCGCAGCGCTTCTTTATCGCGTCCAGGCGGGGCTTAAGGCGCGCCTGATCCGCGGAAGTCTTCTGGGATTTATAGGTGAGCGGCAGCATTATCAGATTTATAAGAAGTGTAAAGGCAAAAACCGCCGCCGCGAAGTTTCCGCCCAGTATGGAGCTGAGCCATCTCAGCACATAGCCGAGAGGTGTGTTAATGAGACTCATTATTCTTGCCAACTTTCAATAGTATGACTGTTATGCCGCTCGCGGCATTACCGATCTGCGTTTGCGCGGGCGAGATCCCGCGCATCTCCGCCGCAAAGCATTGCGGCGTCCGTGTCGCTTTAATTCTTCCACCTTCCGCGAGGGGGTACGGGATCGTATCCGCCCTTGCAAAAGGGATTGCACCTGAGCAGTCGATACAGAGTCAGGATAAGACCCTTTATCGCACCGTGAATATTAAACGCTTCTATTGCATATGCCGAGCAGGTCGGTGAAAAACGGCAGCAGGGGAGCTTCATGGGCGATATCAGCTTTTGATAAGCCTTGACCGCAAAAATAAAGACTCTTTTCATCTTTCTGTCTTCTCGCTCGGGATCAGACCGCTTTTTCTGAAATGCCTGATCATTGCCGCGGCGACATCCCCGCTTTTTGCCGAAAGGATACGGGTCCGCGCCACGAAGACCGCGTCGACATTTTGTGAAAGAAGCGGTGCCGTTTCGCGCCATGCCGCGGTTATAACCCGCTTTGCGCGATTTCTCTCGACTGCTCCTCCGAGCTTTTTGCCGACCGTTATCCCGATGCGGCAATGATCCCGCCCGCTCTTTAACACATATGTCACAAGCAGGGGATCGACAAAGCTTTTGCCGCGCCCGTAGAGCCTTTTGAATTCCTTGTTCAGCTTGAACTTTTCGGTTTTGACTGTATTCATTTGAGCCCTCACGACGCAGGGGTCATATTCCCCGGGAGATCGGACGAGCGCGACTTGATCCCGCACTCACCGCCCGTTGTAAACTGATGTCGGTGCCCGCACCGACAAACCCATAATAGCAACAAAGACCACTTCAGTGGCCTTTGCTTTAGTAAGAGAGGGTCTTTCTTCCGGCTCTTCTGCGGCGGGAAAGCACCTTGCGGCCGTTTGCTGTCGACATTCTCGCACGGAAACCGTGAACCTTCTGCCTATGGAGCTTCTTGGGCTGATAAGTTCTCTTCATCTGTTGTCACTCCTTTTTATGCACTGCGCGGGGACCCCGCGAGGCGAATGTTTACCGGGATTGTGTATTAAGACGGTCATTGAAGGAAATGTTGCACCGCCCGGAGCCGATTCCCCTTCGGGTGCGGAGGTCAACCGTAATAAACAAAACTCCTGCCGATTATCTATTATACCTTGCGCGATTCAAAATGTCAATAAAAACCGTAACGACTGTTATCGGTTGCCCCGGCGGGCGGTCCCCCGGGGAGATCCCGACCGCTTTTGCCCGGGAACGGGACAGGTGAAATGGAGGGCAGCGCCGCGAAGTGCCGAAGGCGCAGCAAACGGACATTGTTCGCTCTTATCTTCCCAAAAAGCCCTGCTTTTTGGGAAGGGTCGTGTTCCGATATTGCACTCTAACGCCCGTTTTGCGCCCTTCACAGGAAGTGCGTGCGACACCGTCCCCCGGCCTGGTTGCCCGTAAAACGGGTTCGGCTCCCGTCTGTCATGTCACTGCCGCACCCGCCGCCCGTCGGCGCGCGCAAGGTGCGCGACGGTGGGCGGCGAAATGTGTGCGCGGCAATGAATATTGCCCTTCCCCGGATCGGAGAAACTCAGGCGAGCTCTCCGCGTATTATACTGTCGATCCTTTCGGCGCAGTTCTCAAAATCCTTTGCCGTCCAGCCCTTCGTCGTCATTGCTGCGGCGCCTATACGAACGCCGCTGGTCTCCTTCGGGGATCTTTTTTCGCCCGGCACGCAGTTTTTATTGAGCGTGATACCGTGGCGGTCGAGAACATCCTGAACCGCCTTGCCCGTGACATTCGGAAGGTTGACCGAAAGATCAAGCATGAAAAGGTGATTGTCGGTCCCGCCGGTGACGACCGAGTATCCCATTGAAATAAACTTATCGCACATGGCCTTGGTATTCTTGACCACATCGGCAATATAGGATCTGTATTCGGGGGTGAGCGCCTCTTCCGCTGCGATCGCCTTTCCCGCTATCACATGCATAAGCGAGCCGCCCTGGCTGCCGGGGAACACTGCCGAATCGACCTTTTTTGCGAGTTCGGGACGGCAGAAGATCATTCCGCCGCGCGGTCCTCTGAGCGTCTTATGGGTCGTTGTTGTAATTATGTCGGCATATCCGAAGGGTGTGGGGTGGAGACCCGCCGCAATAAGTCCGGCGATGTGCGACATATCAACTATAAGTTTGCAGTCGGAGCCCGTCTCGGCGTTGTAGTCGTCTATGATGCTGCGGAAGCGCTCAAAATCGATGATCCTTGAATACGCCGAAGCTCCCGCCACGACCGCCCCGGGGCGGACCTCTCTCATTCTTGCGGGGATGCCGTCATAGTCTATAAAGCCCTTTTCGTCGACGCCGTAAAACTCCGAATGATATATTTTCCCCGAGAAATTCACTCCCGACCCGTGAGTCAGATGACCGCCGTTGTTGAGATCCATTGCGAGAATGCGATCGCCCGGCTTCAACACGCTCATATATGCGGCAAAATTTGCCTGACTGCCCGCATGGGGCTGAACATTGACATGATAATCGGTCGAAAAGACCTGCTGCCACTTTTCACGGCAATAGTTTTCAAGCTCGTCATAGTATTCGCAGCCGCCGTAATATCTGTTGCCGGGATATCCTTCGGTGTACTTGTTGGTAAGGCACGAGCCCACCGCCTTCATAATGTTGTCGCTCACAAAGTTTTCGCTTGCGATAAGCTCGACATTGGTTGCCTGCCGCAGCTGCTCCTTTGTGATAATGTCAAATACCGGTGAAGTCATATTATCGCTCCTTTTTTCAATTAACGCCGCATGATTCTTTGCCGTGGGTCGGAGACCTATACGGTCAGAGACCGATATGGTCAAATAACGATCTTTCGGAAGCCGAACGAAGTGCCGCGGGCTCAACATACGGCATTGTAATAATTATGTATATTTTACCATTTGAGTCGGGTTTATTCAACCGTTATTTTTTTGCGGCCTTTTAAGCCTCTTTTCTGCCGAGCGGTCTTCCCTTTTTCGGCGGGCGCGGTGCTGTGTTTCGGCTGCGCCGCGCCCTTTGGCGGCGGCTGCCATATTTTTCTTTACTTTTTCCGAACGGTGTATTAAAATGACTGTATTGTATACGATGCGGTGTTCGGCATCATATCGAAGGAAAAAAGCGGCATCGGGTATGGGGACGCACGGGCGGACGGGCAACACTTTTTCCGTACCCTCCCGACTCAAGAAAGGAAGACTGATATATGAAAGCAGTGGTCAGTGTTATAGGTAAGGACAGGGTGGGCATTCTTGCCGCCGTGGCATCCAAATGTGCCGAATTCGGTGCAAACATCATCGATGTTTCTCAGACCGTAATGCAGGGTATGTTTACTATGATAATGCTCGTGGATGTCTCGGGGCTTAAAGGGAGCTTCGGAGATTTTGCCGAGTCCGCAAAGGAATACGGCAAAGAGATCGGTATGGATATACGGGTCATGCATGAGGACATTTTCAACTCAATGCACAGAATATAAGGCAGGTAGGAAGAAATGTTCAACAACAGTGAAATCCTCGAAACCGTAAAAATGATATCGGAGGAGCATCTCGACATACGCACGGTCACCATGGGAATATCTCTTCTTGACTGTATAAGCGACGATATCGACACCCTCTCAAGGAAGGTATATGACAAGATAACCCGTCTTGCCGAGCGGCAGGTCTCGGTATGCGAGGATATTGAAAGAGAGTACGGTATACCCATTATCAACAAGCGCATAGCGGTGACCCCTGCGGCGATGCTTATTGCGGCTGCCGGAGGCGGAGATCCCGTAAAGCTTGCGCACGCACTTGAGAGGAGCGCCGAGGCGGTCGGAGTCAATTTTATAGGCGGCTACTCTGCCTTGGTCCACAAGGGCTTTTCGGCGGGCGACCGCGAGCTGATAGAGAGCATTCCGCGCGCCCTTGCCGAGACCTCACATATCTGTGCCTCGGTAAACATCGGTTCCACAAAGGCGGGTATCAACCTTGATGCCGTCGCCCTTATGGGAAGAATAGTGCGCGAGGCTGCCGAACTCACGGCGGACAACAGCTGCTTCGGCCCCGCAAAGCTGGTTATCCTCTGCAACGCCCCCGAAGATAACCCCTTTATGGCAGGCGCTTTTCACGGCGTCGGTGAGCCGGATTGCGTTATAAATGTAGGCGTTTCGGGACCCGGTGTGGTTCGCTCGGCGCTTGCCAAAAGTGACGGAATGGATATAACCGAGGTCGCCGACCTCATCAAGAGGACCTCGTTCAAGATAACCCGTATGGGTCAGCTCGTCGGAAAAGAAGCCTCGCGGAGACTGGGCGTACCCTTCGGAATCGTCGATCTCTCGCTCGCTCCGACACCCGCGGTCGGTGATTCGGTAGCAAGAATCCTTGAGGAGATAGGTCTTGAGCACTGCGGTGCCTGCGGAACAACGGCAGCTCTCGCCCTGCTCAACGACGCGGTCAAAAAAGGCGGCGTAATGGCGTCAAGCAAGATCGGCGGGCTTTCCGGTGCTTTCATTCCCGTAACCGAGGATGAGGGAATGATCGCGGCGGCGACCGACGGTCATCTTTCGATCGAAAAGCTTGAGGCGATGACGGCGGTCTGCTCGGTCGGCCTCGACATGATCTGCATCCCGGGCGACACCACCGCAGAGACGATCA
>CAKRVQ010000015.1 GCA_934408795.1 uncultured Eubacteriales bacterium | reverse complement strand
TCACATAACCGATGTGACAAACGCATCGAGATCGATGCTTTTTGACATCGGAAAGCTTCGCTACGATGAAGAGCTCTGCGATTTACTCGGTGTGCCGCTTGACTCATTACCCAAGGTTATGCCGAGCGGAGGTCTGTACGGTCATA
Organism: uncultured Eubacteriales bacterium; assembly: GCA_934408795.1. Taxonomy (GTDB): domain Bacteria; phylum Bacillota; class Clostridia; order Oscillospirales; family Acutalibacteraceae; genus RGIG7384. The sequence continues at coordinate 11,806 of CAKRVQ010000015.1, read as the reverse complement.
TCAGTACCAAAAAGTATCTGTTGGGTGAATTTGACGGGATACCGATCTGCAGTGCCGTCGGCGATCAGCAGGCTTCCCTTTTCGGACAAAGATGCTTTTCGGTCGGCGACACAAAAAACACATACGGCACAGGGTGCTTCACGCTTATGAATGTCGGCGACGCCTCCGATATAAGAGCCGAGGGGATAATTACCACCGTCGGGTGGCAATACAGCGGAAAGACCGTCTGGGCGCTTGAAGGCAGTGTGTTCAACGCAGGATCATCTATTCAGTGGCTCAGAGATCAGCTCGGTATTATTTCGACTGCGGCAGAATGCGACACTTTGGCGGAGTCGATAAGCACAAACGGCGGAGTCTACCTTGTTTCGGCTTTCAGCGGATTAGGTACACCTTACTGGGATATGTATGCAAGAGGCGGTATATTCGGTCTGACAAGAGGGACGACAAAAGCCCACATTGCCCGTGCCACTCTTGAAGGCATTGCGTATCAGGTGTTTGATCTTGTAAAGACTATGGAATCGGCATCATCAAGAAAAGTCAGAACGCTTATGGCTGACGGCGGTGCGAGTGTAAGCCGCTTCCTTATGCAGTTTCAGGCGGATCTGCTTGGCACAGATGTTATCTGTCCTCCCTATTCAGAAATAACCGCTCTCGGTGCCGCCATGCTGGCAGGCCTTGTTTCGGGAGTCATCAGCGAAGATGATCTCGCTGATATCGGCAGCGGGAGGCACAAAAAATACTCTCCCTCGATAGGCGAAGAAGAGCGGAGCCGACTTATAAGTGAATGGCACAGTGCCGTAGAAAGAGTAATGAGCAAAAACGGGAAGTTTTAGCCGAGCGATTGACAAAAACCGACTTGCGGCGGATAAAAGCATATAGAAGCACAACATCCCGACAGGTGCAGATGCCCTGTCGGGATGTTTTAATGTGTCGTGCATTGCAATGTGCCTTACGGCTGATAAAGATAAATATCGTGAAGTTCCGATTATCGCGTGACAACAAATGTGTGACGACAAATACCCGCCGTAAGACTTTGTCTTATTTCAGAGCATTATATACATCAGTGCAAGCAAAAGCAGTTCATCGCAGTCTTCGCTTGACAACATAAGTATAAGGGTGATTATCACGGTCATATCGGAATCGATCTTAAGGTTGCCGAAATTAAGCATTTTTAACAGGTCAAGACCTTTTCCGCCTATAAAGCTTCCTATTCCGCCGTCAGCGCCCCGATGCTCTCCGAAACTTACATTCGGTCCGCCTCCCGAACCTCTGTGCGAGGTGCCGCCGAAATTATATCCGCCGTTATTCTCGGAGCGGTTGGCTGAATGATTCCCGCCGTTATTTCCGTTGTTATGATTTTCGGGATGACCGCCGCCGTTTGTTCTCCCGTGATCCGTCCTACCGTTTCCGTTACTGCCGCCTCTGCTTTCGCCGCCACCCTGCGCAGCACCGTGGTTCGGCTCGCCGCGGCGGTTGTTACCCCTCGTTCCGCCCGCATTTACAAAATCGGGCACAGGCGGCATTCCGTTGCCTGCGTCTACGCTGCGGCCGTTCATTTCCCTCATTCTCCGTATCGCATCAGCCTGCAAAAAATCAAGTTCGCGCCTTTGCTCTTCTGTCATACACGCCACCTCAGATAAACTGCTTTACAAGCGGCAACAGGGGTATAAGCTTTAATATCCTGACGGCATTATCCACCCTCTTTTGCCGTTCGGCGCTCAGATGCGGTTTAAGTGCAAGAAGCAGCTCGCTCCTTCCGTCCGGTTGAGCGCTTCCGAGCGTGCTCATCAATGTCGCTATCATGGAAGGATCTATATCCGGCATATTAAAATCCGACATGTTGAATGACGGCTCGGGTTCGGCTGCAGTCTCCTCTTTTTTGTCGCCCGAAAGCAGAGATTCCGCCGCCTTTTTTATCCTTTCCATTCCTTCGGGATCGTTAAGCAGCTGAGTCAGTTTATCCGCTATATCATTCATTGATCACTTGCCTGCCAATGCCTTCAATATAGCCGCAGCCTGCGGAGACGACAAAAGCTTCTTTGCTTCGTTTTTATCGGACATCACCTTGTTCAGCATAGCTCTTTGTTCACTGTTCAGGCTTTTTAAGAGCTGCTCCGTGTTCCCCGACTTTGCCGACTCAATAGCCTTATTAAAATCTCTCTGATCCATTGAAATCACCGCCTGTTTATCTTATAATAAATATATGCGGGTCAAAAATCATTATTACCGACGGAGAATCATATGAAGATACTTTGCTTTTCTGACAGTCACGGTCACTCCTCAGCCATGGAGGAGGCGATAGCCCTGCACGATGACGCCCGCCACATAGTGTTTCTCGGCGACGGTGAAAACGACATCGAATACATAAAATCGCTCTTCCCCGATCGCGAATACCACATTGTCGCAGGAAACTGCGACCGTCACACCGATGCTCCGATGAGCGACACATTCACGCTTGACGGCATAAAAATATTCTTCACCCACGGTCATTATATGCACGGTGTCGGTGAACTCGTGCGGCAGGCAAAGATATGCGGTGCCTCGATCGCTCTCTGCGGTCACACGCACATTGCTTTTTGCGATTACACGGACGGCGTATATATTATGAACCCGGGATCGGTGGCGGTGTCGCGTGATAAGGGTAACAGTTACGGTCTCATAGAGCTGCTCCCCACGGGAATACTCACAAGTATCGTAAGGATATAAGTCGTTGGGACATAAGAGGATCAGACATCGGCTTCCGCCCTTTCGCCGCAATTTCGGGATCGGGCGGCTTTTGAAAGTAAAAGAGGCATGATATGATAAAACGGTTAGAGAGCGTTACATCAACAAACGATTATATCAAGGATAATGCCGCGGTTTTGCTGAACGGCGACTGTGTTTTTACAACGAATCAGACTGCGGGAAAGGGCCGCAGAGGAAGAAGTTGGGCGTGCAACGGAAAAGGACTTGCAATGTCGGTATACATCACCGATAAAATAAGGCCCGAGCGCATTCCGATAATCGCCGCAGTGGGTGTCAGAAGAGCATTGAGTGCAGCGTGTGCCAAAGACTGCTCCGTTAAATGGCCCAATGACATATTGCTTGACGGAAAAAAGCTTGCGGGTATTCTTTGTGAAGCGGCGCATCCCGGATTCGCAGTCGGCATAGGTGTAAATTTAGCACAGAGTGACACTGATTTTAAGACTCTCGGATTACCTTATGCGGGGTCGTGCTTCTCCTTGACGGGAAGGGTCCCGTCCGCCGACCGACTTTCCGCCGACATAACAAAGGAGATCATCAATGTCCTCTCAATGCCTTGGGATGATATTATCTGTGAATTTTCCGATAACTGCATAACAGTAGGAAAAGAAGTTAAGATCATTACCGCTTCCGATGAATTCGTCGCAGATGCCGTCGGGATCGCCGATGACGGAGAGCTTATTATCGCGGTGGGCGGCGAAGAAAAAAGAGTCATGTCGGGCGAAGTGTCGGTTCGCGGCATTTACGGATATAATTAAACGATCCGACAGGCGGATGACGAGCGCGGGGAATGCTGCAAAAGAGCCTGCCCACGCGGCATTACAGAGTAGGTGGGCTCCGCCTTTTCCCAAAGACCCAAAAAAAAGACTGCCGACAGGCAGTCTTTTTTATAATTTCCGCTGTTTTGATCTTTGCTTTGCCGTCCCCTGAAGTGTCCGTTCGAAAGATACTGATTAGATGCGCTTATTCGGCAAATCCCGACTCGACGAGTTTTACAAGAGACTCTACTGCGTTCTTTTCGTCACTTCCGTCTGCGATTATGCGGATAGAAGTGCCGCTCACGATACCGAGCGAAAGGACACCGAGAAGACTTTTTGCGTTTACTCTGCGCTCTTCCTTTTCCACCCATATCGACGACTTGAACTCATTTGCCTTCTGAATAAAGAAGGTTGCCGGACGCGCGTGAAGACCTACCTGATTTTCTACGGTTACATCTTTTACAAACATTGCTTTTTTCTCCTATCACATTGAGCTGTTGAAAACTTTTGGAACAATAATGAAATATAAAAGTTAAATTATATGCAAATTGTATAAACGCCTATTATCATTATATCATTTCGGGACACTTAGTCAATCGAAAATAAAGGCTTTTCCAAAACTTCTCATAAATCGCCAAACGGCGACAAAAAACAAATGCGCGGTTTGTATAAAATGACATTCAAAAAACAGTACGGTTATAGTGTCATCGACACAATTGACCGGCTCACGCTACACAATATATAGTGTGACCTACCGCAAAACAGATATTCGGTCCACCTATCACACCGCATACGTTGTTCCGCATTCGTCATCTCATTATTACATATAACTTACACTCAGAGCCGAACAACTGTTATTCCGACTTTGATCCGCTCAGAAGATCCGGTCTGCGCAATTCGGTCTCCTCTATTGATTTTTTCCTTTTCCATTCGGCAATATTCTTATGGTGACCGGAAAGGAGAACATCGGGCACTTTTTTTCCGTGCCATTCGGCGGGCTTTGTATATTGCGGGAACTCAAGAAGTCCCGAAAAATGGCTTTCCTCTTCAAAGCAGATATCCTCCGGCAAAACGCCTGGCACCATCCTGCACACAACATCCGTCAGCACAAGTGCGGGCAGCTCGCCGCCTGTCAAGACATAATCCCCTATGGATATCTCCTCGTCCACGATCTCATCTATCACCCGCTGGTCGACGCCTTCGTAATGTCCGCAGAGTATAACGAATCTGTCAAGCTTTGACAGTTCCATGGCTCTTTGCTGGGTCAGTGTCTTACCCTTCGGGGACATATATATCAGGTGCACATGCTCTTCCCCGTCAAGCACGGAATTATAGCAGTCATATATCGGCTGCGCCTGCATTATCATTCCCATACCGCCGCCGTACGGCGTATCGTCGACACGGTTGTGCTTATTGCCTGCATAATCCCTGATATTTCTGCAGCGCAGATCGACCGCACCCGATCTCTGCGCTCTGCCTATTATGCTCTCACCGAGTACCTTTTCGCACATTTCGGGGAAAAGGGTGAGAATGTCAATTCTCATCGTCGAAAATTCCTTTCAAGGGTCTGATGGTAACCTTTTCAAGCTCAGGATTTTTTCCTATGATCACTTCGTCAATGGCGGGGACCAGGTATTCCCTGCCGTCCTTTTTAACACACCAGACATCGTTTGCTATGCCTGTGATAATATCGTCAACCACGCCGAGAAGCTCGTTTGTATCGGCGTCAAACACCGAGCAGCCGATTATATCCTGTATAAAGCTTTTACCGTCTTCAAGGAGTGAAAGAGCGTCATTTCTTGCAACATAGAGGATCTTGCCGCGCAGTGTTTCGGCAGCTTCGATCGTATCGTATCCGCAAAGCTTTATCAACACTATCTTACCGTGCACTCTTGATTTTTCAACCTTAAACGGTGTGCCGCCGTCAGGCTCGGGATATAATTCCTTGATCTTACAGAGGTCTTCGGGCGTATCGAACCACGATTCGACCCGTACTTCTCCGCGAAGACCGTGTGTGCCGACCGCTTTGCCGGCTTCAAGGTACGGTTTTATCATTATAATTCCTCCGAAAAGCATACCCCTCAGCACCGCAAAAGCAATACTTTGCGGCACAGAGGGGTACGGTTCAGTCGATCTCTACTGCTACCTTCGCGTTCTGTCGATTGGCGGCGGCACGCATAACGGTACGAATAGCCTTTGCTATTCTTCCCTGCTTTCCGATCACCCGTCCGACATCGCCTTCGGCAACCTTCAGATGAAATACGATTACTCCTTCTTCATCGGGTGCGTCTTCGATAACGGTAATCTTGTCGGGCTCATCAACCAGGCCGGAAGCGATCGAAATCAAAAGATCCTTCATGCTGTTTGCCTCCGTTTCTGATTAAAGAACGCCGTTCTTTTTGAGAAGAGCCTTAACGGTATCGGTCGGCTGAGCGCCGTTCGCGATCCACTTCTTCGCCGCCTCTGCGTCGATATTGACGGTAGCGGGGTTTGTCATGGGGTTGTAGGTTCCGATCTCTTCGATAAGTCTTCCGTCACGCGGAGATCTTGAGTCGGCGACCACAACGCGGTAAAAAGGAGCCTTCTTGGCACCTATTCTGCGAAGTCTGATCTTAACTGCCATTTTTACTACACCTCTTTTCAATACAACTCATATGCCGCATCGGGAACGGACGGATCCGCACCGTGCAGCAATTATTCAAACGGACAAGTGTGATACAATATCCTTTGAAAACATAAGAAGGGACGGTATAAGCTCTACTGCATCGGGAAGCCGCCGGGCCTGCCCATTCCGCCGAATCGCTTCTTACCTGATTTTGAGTTCATTTGCTTGAACATCTTTTTCATCTGCTCGTACTGTTTAAGCAATCTGTTGACCTGTTCCACCGTCTGCCCGCTTCCCGCGGCGATCCGCTTTCTGCGCGAGCCGTCAATAATTTCGGGCTTTGCGCGCTCCTTTGCCGTCATAGAAGTAATTATAGCTGCAGTGCGGTCAAGCTGCCTGTCGTCAATATCCGCGTCGCGGAGCTGCTTATCCATTCCCGGCATCATCGAAAGCAGGGATTTGAGTGAACCCATCTTCTTGATGCTCTTGAATTGATCAAGCAGGTCATTCATATCGAATTTGTTCTGCTCAAGGCGCTTTGCGGTCTCTTCAGCCGCCTTTTTATCAAGTTCACTCTCCGCTTTTTCTATAAGTGAAAGGACATCGCCCATTCCGAGGATTCTGGAAGCCATTCTGTCGGGATGAAAAACATCAAGATCATCAAGCTTTTCACCCGTACCGACGAATTTGATCGGCTTGCCGGTGACCGCTCTGACCGACAGTGTGGCACCGCCTCTCGTATCGCCGTCGAGCTTTGTAAGTATCACGCCCGTGATCTCAAGGCGATCGTTAAACGCCTTTGCTATATTAACGGCATCCTGACCCGTCATTGAATCGATAACAAGCAGTATTTCGTTTACCTCGACCGCTTTAGTCACCCGTGTGAGCTCTTCCATAAGCTCTTCGTCTATGTGCAGTCTGCCTGCGGAATCGAGGATCATATAATCATACCCGTGATCGCGTGCAAACCTCACGGCTTCCGCCGCGGTCTTTTCGGGTTTCTGAGCCCCTCTTTCAAAAACGGGGACGCCGATCTTGTCGCCGAGCACCTTAAGCTGATCTATTGCGGCAGGTCGGTAGATATCGAGAGCCACCAGCATCGGGCGGTTTCCCGCGGCTTTGAGTCTCTTTGCAAGTTTTGCGGAGTGGGTCGTTTTACCAGAGCCCTGGAGACCGCACATCATAATGACGGTCGGGATACGCGATGCGGTATTTATTCGCGCCGCTTCGCCGCCCATGAGGGCACAAAGCTCATCCCTTACCACCTTCACCACGGTCTGCGCGGGGGTAAGGCTTTCCATAACGCGCTCACCGATACACTTTTCGGTACAGGAATTTGAAAAATCCTTTGCTACCTTATAGTTAACATCGGCTTCGAGAAGTGCAAGGCGAACCTCACGCATTGCATCCTTTACGTCCGACTCGCTCATTTTACCTTTGGAACGAAGTTTTTTGAATACCGATGAAAGCTTATCCTGAAGACCTTCAAACGCCATTGCGCACACCGCCTTTCATATCAGAGTTCATCTATATAAGCGCCGAGCGCCGTACAATCACCGGAGGACAAAGCGTCGGAATAAAGCGAACGAAGTTTTGCGGCTTTATCTATCATACCGAGTTTTTCTTCATATTCGGAAAGGCACTGCTCCGCGCGCTTTATAGCATCTCTTACGCCCTGACGCGTCATACCTTGATTTTCCGCAATTTCGGAAAGTGACAGATCGAGATCGTAGTATTCCGAGAGCATTTCCGCCTGCTTTTCGGGCAGAAGCTTGCCGTAATATGCGAGCAAAAGTGAAAAACCGAGATCCTTTTGCATTTTTTGCACCTGCCTGTAAAGCAATTTTCTTTACACCTGTGTTATTATAACCGCACATTGCCGCATTGTCAAGCTATTTTTTGCTCAATATGCAGCGTGTGCCCCCTTCGTCGTTCTCGTGTGCCGGCCCGTCGCGACTGCCGTCTGCAATTTTTTTGGTTCGGGAGTACAGAAAGATGTTCGGCAAACCGCTTAACAAATTTGCATTTACGGTATTGAAAACAGATGTATTATAAAATATAATAGTATTTGTACTCTCGCGGTGACAAATATCGACAAATACCGTTATCCTTCGATAAGTATCGCAAGTGTGCCGTTCATTCGCTCGCGAGAATGTGCATGCAAGCGTTCGTCGGTTTGCATTCATCTTAGAATGTGCCGGCGTTCATATATGCAAGCGAGTGAGTAACAAAAAAAGCAAACTAAGAATCCGCAACACGGAGTAATGATAATGACAAGATCGATTAAATCGGCAGCTTTGCTGCTTATATGTATTCTGACCGCAGTACCGTTATTGTCAAGCTGCGGCAAACAATTTTCAATGTCCTGCAGAATGGGAGAATACCCGGTGTCCCTTGACCCGCAGGTGGCATCGAACCGCGTTCAGCTGACGATCGCGGGCAATGCCTTTGAGGGTCTGTTAAGGCTCGGCGCCGACGGAAAACCGAGTGCCGGAGCCGCAGAAAGTTGGACAGTCAGCACAGACGGTCTTACCTACACCTTTAAGTTGAGAAAGGACCTTACATGGTCGAACGGCGACAGTCTTACCGCAGACGATTTCGTCTTCGGACTGGAGCGCGCCACACTCGCCTCAACAAAAGCCGCATACGGTTATCTGTTGAAAAACATTCGGGGTGCAGCCGATCGGCTTTCCGGTAAGGATTCCCCGCTCGGTGTGCAGGCGCAAAGCGAAAGCACCGTTGAGATAACGCTTTCTTCGCCCGATGACGGGTTTTTATATGCGTTGTGCCACCCGGTAGCCTCTCCCTGCCCCCGCTCCTACTTCAACGATTGCGGCGGCAAATACGGAATCGGAGCAAAAATGATAATAAGCAACGGGGTCTATAAAATATCCTATACCGCCGAAAACGAAAAGGTCAGGATATCAAAAAACGCAAATTACAACGGTTCCGCAAAAGCCAAATGCACATCTGTGGATTTTTCATTTAAGGCAATAGCGGCTGATAAGAATCTCAACGATCTGATCGCAAAGGGCAGTTGGGATATTGCCGAGGCGGACGGAGCCGCGGCGGCAGCCGCAAAAGCAGCGGGCATGAATACCTTTGAGTACTGCGATTCGGCATATTACCTCTTGTTCAATCCCTCATCGGTCATATTCAAAAAGCCCGAGATCAGGACAGCATTTGCCTCGCTGACTTCATTTGAAAGCGTAGATGGCACGGTTCCGATGACCACCCTGCTGCCCGAAGACCTCACGCTCTGCAACTACCCGCTCGGCGAGGTCGGGGGACTATCGGAATTCGAAACATCCGTCCCTGCGGATTCGGCAAGACAGTTGTTCCTCAAAAACGCCGGCAATTCCCTTTTGGAGGCGCTGAACGGTTCTTATCTTCTTACCGAAGACGATCCGTTTATCGTCGAATGTCTGAAGCCGACTGCCGCCGCCTGGCAAAAGGAGCTCGGCGCTTACATAAATATCAAAGCGGAAAGCGCAGATGGCGCCGCTGCCGCCGTGCGGTCCGGGAATTACTCTGTCGCGTTTGTAAAGATTTCATCGTCAGATCTGTCCGCAAAACAGATCATAGGAGATTTGTACGAAATGCTGGGCAGACCCGAAAAGTTGAAATCCGCGGCGGAATCCGTTGAAAAAGCATCATCACTTGAGGATGCCGTCAGGGCGGTCAACTCTTTTTCGCTGCTGCTCATGCAGAACGGATACGCAGTACCGGTCTTCAGCATTCCGGCAAAGATAGTATACGATTCGAAATATTCCGGAATATCGGTCAATGAATACGGATATATAGATTTTTCACTTGTGAACGAAAAATAGGCTGCGGCGCCGATCTTTCTGTTCAGCATAACATTCTGCTTTCCGTTTCGTTTTTACCGATTGACGAAAAAAGCCCCCGCGGCACAATGCCGACGAGGGTTTGAAAGCAAAAACGATCCTACTTCTTATTATCGGAATACCTGTCGCAGACTGCCATAAACGGTGAACTCTCATCGCAATCGGCAGCGACGACCACAGGTTTTGTCAGGTCAAGACTGAACACACCCATTATTGACTTGGCGTCCACCGTATATCTGCCGGATTTCAATTCAATGTCAAACGGCTGCATCATTGCCTCACTCACAAAACTGCGAACGGAATCTATATCGTTTAACAGAAGCACTCTTTCCGCCATAAACGATCATCTCCTTATCATTATGTTTATGTTTTCTTTTTCAAACATTGACCTTAAGCTGACAGGAGTTTGATTCTCGCCAGCTAAACGGTTACCGTTCGTATCGTTAAATAAAACGATCTCATTCACAATGCTACATTTATAATATCACATTCGCCGACTTTGTCAAGTCTCGGCAGTTTTTTGCTCTGCCGACCGTTCGGACAAAAAGTCGATGTCCGCACCGAAAAATCACGCATAGAGCATTATCAAGCAAAGCAGCGGCAGGAGGAGCGTCAAAAACGCATCAGGAGCCGCAGCAAAAAGGCGAATCTTATAACAAACAAAAATACCGCAACGGAGTTACACATATGAAGGTCTATATCCACACCTTGGGATGCAAGGTAAACCAATATGAATCACAGGGAATTGCCGAGTTGTTCGCCTCGCGCGGGGCAGAAGTCGCCGCATCACCCGAGGAAGCAGATGTTATCATCGTCAATTCCTGCACCGTCACCGCCGAAAGCGACCGAAAGACCCGTCAGTCGGTAAGGCATTTAAGAGGAGCAAATCCCGATGCCGTCATTATCCTTGCAGGCTGCATGGCAGAAGCGTTTCCTCAGAAAGCAGCCGAAACGGAAGGTGCGGACATTATAATCGGAAACAAGGATTACGGCAGGATATTTGACACATACGAGGAATATCTCGCAGGCGGCGGAGGTAAGCTTCTTAAGATAGAGCAGCACGAAAAGGGCGATGCCTTCTCCACCCCGCCCGTAACAGGATTCAACGAACGCACGAGGGCTTACATCAAAATTGAGGACGGATGCGACAGATTCTGTACCTATTGCGTGATACCGCGCGCGAGAGGACGCGTCCGCTCAAGAAGCGTCGACGATATAAAAACCGAAGCCGAAGCACTCGGCCGTGCGGGTTATAAAGAGATCGTCCTTGTCGGTATAAACCTTACCGCATACGGCACGGATATCGGCGCCACACTTTTTGATGCCGTGAATGCCGTATCCTCGGCAAATGGCATTGAAAGGATCAGATTCGGTTCAATGGAGCCGGATCAGATAGACGACGAGACCCTCCTTTTACTGTCAAAGTGCGAAAAATTCTGCCCACAGTTTCATCTGTCTTTACAGTCGGGATGCGATAAAACACTTAAGAGGATGAATCGCAAATATGACACTTCGTTTTACCTTGATCTTGTCGAAAGGATCAGGGCAATGTTTGTCAATTCTTCGATAACGACCGATATTATGGTCGGGTTTGCGGGAGAAAGCGAAGATGACTTCAACGAATCGGCGGCTTTTGCCGAAAAGGTCGGGTTTGCCCGTATGCATATATTTGCCTATTCAAGGCGTCAGGGCACGGCAGCTTATTCTTACCCCGATCAGGTGACAAACGCCGAAAAAGCGCGCCGTTCCTCGATAATGGCAAAGACTGCCGCAAAGCTTACAAAGTCCTTTTGTGAATCGCAGGTGGGCTTTATGGCAAAGGTGTTGTTTGAATCGGAGCAAGACGGAATATG
>CAKRVQ010000014.1 GCA_934408795.1 uncultured Eubacteriales bacterium | reverse complement strand
GTCCGGGCGCGGGCGGACCCGACGGCGGCTCGGCAGCGCTCTCCCCCGGCCGCTGCGTCCGCGAATGCGTCCAGGGCGGTGCCGAGGGCCTGCTCGGCGGTGGGCACGCGCGTCGGCGTCCCCCCGGCCCGGCGGACCGCCTCGGCGAAGTGGACGGCGTCGATGGTCGCCGCCGCGGAGAATCTCCTCGCCGCGATAGACAGTGAACTCGTCGAGTCCCGTGATCTCAACAGGCACCGACGGACCTGCTTCGGTAAGCGCCTTGCCGTTCTCGTTGACCATTGCCCTCACACGGCCGACCGACGATCCCGCAACGATAATGTCGCCGGGATGAAGCGTTCCTGCCTGAACGAGCAGCGTCGAAACGGGGCCTCTGCCCTTGTCGAGCCGTGCCTCAAGCACAACGCCTCTTGCACGCCTGTCGGGATTGGCGCGAAGCTCCTGCATTTCCGCAACAAGGAGAATGTTCTGAAGGAGATCCTCTATTCCTGTCTTTGTCTTTGCCGAAACGGGGACACAGATGATGTCGCCGCCCCACTCCTCGGGAACGAGCGACTGCTCCGTGAGCTGCTGCTTTACCCTGTCGGGGTTGGCGTCCGGCTTATCCATTTTGTTGATGGCAACGATTATCTGAACACCCGCTGCCTTCGCGTGGTTGATAGCCTCTATTGTCTGAGGCATGATTCCGTCATCGGCAGCGACAACAAGGACCGCAATATCGGTAGCCATGGCGCCCCTCTGCCTCATCGAGGTGAAGGCGGCGTGTCCGGGCGTGTCGATGAATGTTATGTTGTGGCCGTCGTGATTTACTCTGTAAGCACCGATGGACTGGGTTATTCCGCCGGCTTCCGTATCGGTGACGGCGGTGTTCCTTATGGCATCGAGCAGCGAGGTCTTGCCGTGGTCGACATGTCCCATTACGCAGACGACCGGATCGCGCGGCTTGAGGTCCTCCGCCTTGTCCTCGGCGGTGTCCATTATACGCTCTTCGATGGTGACTACGACCTGTCTCTCTATCTTGGCACCGAGCTCGCTTACAACTATCTCGGCGGTGTCATAGTCGATGACCTGGTTGACGGTGACCATCATTCCGAGCTTCATCAGCGTCTTGATGACCTCGGCGGCGGTCTTTTTAAGCGCCGCTGCGAGTTCTCCGACGGTTATTTCGTCGCCCACCGTTACGGTGATAGGTGTCTTCTTTATCTTCTCAAGCTGCAGCCTGCGGAGCTTATCCGCCTCGGTCTCCCTCTTTGAAGACTTCGGTCTTCTGTACTCCTGAGACTTCTGCTTGATTTTCTGCTTGTGCTGCTCATTGTCCCTCATCGAGTTTGCGGGAGCAATGTTTTCATACTTTTCATTGTAGCGGTCCATGTTGACCTCATACGCCTTGGTGTCGACCTTGCGTATTTCGGCAGGTCCGCGGTTGGGAGCTTCACCGGCGGGTTTATCCTTCTTCTTGGGAGCTATCGGTATTGATACCTTGTGCTCGACCGGTTTTTCTTCTCTCTTCTTTTCTTCGGCAGGCTTATTGCCGAAAGGCTTTGATGCAGCCGCCTGAGCGGGCTTTGACTGCGATGCTCCGACAGGCCTTGCCTCGCCGACGGTACCGGGCTTTGATGCCGACTGTGCACCGCCGTCCTTCTTTTCTCCGACAACGCCGCCGACTGCTCCCGCCGCTGCCGTGTTCGGCTTCACTTCGGCTGAAACGGACTTTCCTGCCTCTCTCGCTTCGACAGGCTTCTCTTCTTGCTTAGTCTTGTTCTCGGCTGCCCTTTTCGTTTCGGCTTCCTTCTGTGTTTCCGCAGCCTTCTGTGCTTCCGCAGCCTTCTGTGCTTCGGCAGCTTTCTGCGCCTCGGCGGCAGCCCTGAACTGTTCGAGAATTGCCGCCTGCTCGGCAAGCTTTCTCTCTTTTTCCGCAGCCTTCTTGTCGGCTGCCTTTTTTCTGTTGTCCTCACCCGCCGCAAAATAAGCGTCGAACGACTCTGCCTGATGTTCCGCCGTAATGACATCTATCACGAAATCAAGCTCGTCTTCGCTCAAAGCCGTCTGACTTTTTTTGGGAGTGTCGGACAGTCTCAAAAGAATATCCGTTATGTTGTTACTGCTGAGACCGAAATCCTTAGCAAGATCGGTCACACGGTATTTTACTGTCATTTATGCTGCCTCCGTTATATGTTTTTCTGCCAACCGCAGAACTGAGGGTCTTTCAATGTTTATCGGACGCCGTTCTCCGACCCGACGACCTTTTTGATCGCCTTTGCAAAGCCGGGATCGTTTACCGAGTAGACCGCAGCCCGCATTCCGAGAAAGGATGCAAACTCATCCATGGTCTTTCCGTATTCAAGCACCTCGGTCTCGGTGCCGCAAAAGTATTTTACTTCCTTTTTTGTCTTGGCGGATATGTCCGACGCGGTTATCACAAGCGCCGACCGCCCTGCCTGCACGGCTTCCTTTACACGGTCAAATCCGCTTTCCACAAGACCGGCTCTCACGGCAACCGTCAGCTTCGAAAATAAAGGATCCGTCATTTTTGTTCGGCTCCTTCCGCGATCTTTCCGAAAACATCTTCGCCGATCTTTTCGGAAAAAGTACGCTCGAATCTGCGGGCTTTGCGGGCCTTTTCAAGACATTCGGGGTCTTTGCACACATATGCGCCCCTGCCCTGGGCTCTGCCCGTGGTATCGACGGATATGTTTCCGTCCTTATCCCGCACAACGCGTATCAGCTCTTTTTTGGGCTTTCTTGCCCCGCAGCCCATACACATACGAAGCGGTACCTTTTTAGCGTTCATTGCCGTGTCCCCCCTTTCGGTTCGGCAGCACTGCCGATCGATCACCGTCGGCCGGCATTGACCTCGTCACCCGACGGAATGCTTTTTCCCCGATCCGTAAATCGGAACCTCTTATTCCTCGTCTTCGCCGTAGAAACCGCTTTCGGGGCGTATGTCTATCTTCCAGCCCGTAAGCTTGGCGGCAAGACGAACATTCTGTCCCTTATTTCCTATTGCAAGCGAGAGCTGCGAGTCGGGTACGGTGGCTCTGCACTCCTTCGGATTTTCGCTCTTTATCTCGACCTTCAGCACCTTCGCGGGCGAGAGCGCCTCGGCGACAAATGCTTCGGGATCCTCGGAATACTTAACTATGTCGATCTTCTCTCCGCCCAGTTCTTCCACTATCTTGTTGACACGGGCGCCGCGCGGACCTATGCAGGAGCCGACTGCGTCTATGTCGGGATTTTCCGACCATACCGCCATCTTGGTGCGTGATCCCGCCTGACGCGATATGGATTTTACTACGATAGTTCCGTCGAATATTTCGGGAACCTCCATTTCAAAGAGGCGCTTGACAAGATTCGGGTGAGTCCTGCTTATCATAATGCGGGGACCGCCCTTTTCGCCTTCCTTGACATCCACTATATATACCTTGAGATGATCTCCCTCTCGGATTACCTCATCCGGCACCTGCTCGGTCTTGGGGAGCACCACTTCGCTCTTTCCGAGCATAAGGGTGGCATTTCCCGTACGGGGATCAACATTGATGACCTGTGCGGTTACAAGCTCGCGGTTTTTATCCTGGAACTGCGCCAGCACCTGACCCTTTTCGGCATCCGAAAGACCCTGACGGAGGATCTGCTTCGCGTTGAGCGCGATTATCCTTCCGCATACATGACTGTTTATCGGAATGCGTACACAGTCGCCGACGACCGCCTTTTTATTGTACTGCACCGCATCCTCGGGGGTGATCTCCGAATATGCGTCGCCGACCTCTTCAACGACCGTCTTGCGTGCGTAAAGATCAAACTTCTCGTTTTCGAAATCAATGTCGCAGAACACTACATCCCTGCCGCCGAAATCCTTCTTGACAGCGGTAACTATTGCGGTGGATATTCTCGCCGCGAGCACATCGCGCGGAATGCCCTTCTCGCTTTCAAGCAGTTTCAATGCTGCAAAAAGCTCCTTGTTATCTACATTTTTCGGTGTTTTCGCTGCTCTTGCCATTTTTCCTCTGTTCCTCCTGAATTTATGTGTCCGACCGGATCGAAAAGGCAGTCTCCCTCGGGATCCCGATCCCGCTTGGTATGCAAAATGCCGATCTTTGTGTATGCCTTCACGACCGATCCGTGATGAAAATATTAAAGATCCGAAAGCTTCACTTTCGAAATGTCTTTGGGAGAAAATTCAAATCTGCCGTCCGCATTTTCCAAAATCACGGTTCCGTCGCGGAAATCCGCAAGCTTGCCGACAAATTCTTTTTTACCATCGACGGGGCGGAATAAAAAGACCCTTACCTCCCTGCCGAGCATTCTGACAAAGTGCTCGGGGCGGGTCAGCTCCCTTTCAAGTCCCGGTGAGCAGACTTCGAAATAATAAGAAGTACCGATAATATCATACTCATCCAGAATAGGATCTATAAGGCGGGACACATCGGTACAGTCGTTTATGTCGACGCCGCCTTCTTTGTCGATATAGACCCTCAGGTACCACGATGCGCCTTCCTTGACATATCGCACATCCCACAATTCAAGACCGAGGGATTCTATCGGCTCTTTTACCGCATCAGCAACCCGTTCGGCGACCGATCTTTGTGCCATCGCACCTATCACTCCCCTGCAAAAACAAGAGAGCGGGTCTCCCCACTCTCCTTTACATTCGTATTCTTACCTTACGCATTATAACACGGACGACCGTATATTGCAAGACATTTTTAAACAAATACCGATTTTCTGCCGCCACGGCTTCGAAATGCGGCATCTCTGCCGTCGGAATCGCCGAAAAGCCGCCCCCGACCTGCCCCGCAAGACCGTCACTTCACCTTTTTCGCGATAATGACCATCCTGCCGTTTTTGTTTGAATACTCGCAGGTCACAAGGGTTATAAAGCTGTCTCCCTTTTCGACCTTTACCCCTGTGTCGTATAACTTGTATTTGTCTGCCGTTCCGATAAACTCATTATAATCGTCATCACGCTCAAGGGATGTGTAGGTCCAAAACTTAAACGGATCGTTATCGGTATAGACCACCGTCTTGACCGCGTAAACTATCTCCCATTCGCCCTTTTCGTATAAAGTATCGAAATAAATGCGCGAATGGGTATCGTAATAGCTCTTGCTCTCGTACTTTATAAGATCGGAGAACATTGAGCCGTCCTTCATATGATGTCCGTAAATAATGATGTTGTCCGAGGGCAGGGCGGCATCGCACCCGAGCCCTACAAAGGGAGTGCCCCAATCGTTTGCCTCTTTTGTAAAGCTGCGCTTCAGATAATAATCGTAAGGATCCTCGGTCTGCATGACCGGGTAATCTATTTTTGTGTCGGGAATGGATATCCAGCCTATGGTATCATTATTCTGCTCATAAATATTAAGATGATACTTCGGCACTCTGCTTTCGGTCCCCGATGCCGACGAGGCGGGCACCGAACTGTCTTTAAGCTCCTGAAGGCTGCTGAACTGCCCGCCGCTTTTCCTGCCTTCAGATATGCGGCTTATAAGAAGATATGCAGAGAATACAAATACCACGGCGCAGACCGCGGCTACAATCGCATAAACCGTTCGCTTCAATCCGATCACTCCATTGCCGTATATGTTCTTTTACCATAGGACCTGCCTCGTAAAGCACTGTCACGGAGCATCGTTACGAAGCATAGTCACAAAGCGCAGCTGCAAAACGCCGTACGATTACAAAAAAAGCCGGAGCATCTGTCCGGCTTCGGAATTTCCGAATAAACTCGTGCTGCTCCCTGCAGAGAAACACTTATTTAATGAAAATGCTGATCGCATTGGCAGCAAGTACAAGAACGAAAAACACGATCGCAAGGATCTTGGTGAATTTCAGAAGCTTGCCGTCAGCCGTCTTTGCGTCATTTCTTGAAAGGAAAGTATCTGCCGCACCCGAAATTGCTCCGTTCACGCCTGCGCGATGACCTTTCTGAAACAGGACAGCCAAAATTATCACAATCGAGACAACAAGCACCAACACCCCGATGATTATCTGTAATACTTCCATACCGGATACCTCCCTCTTGTTTAGTGGCACGAAATTATAATATCACACCTATAACAAAAAAGCAAGTCTTTTTTGAGCGTGTCGGATATATCGTAATAATATATTAAATATCGGAAAAGTGCCGACTGTGCCCGTCTGATATTTTTTATCTAAAGGGGCTTGACATCCGAAATCAAAAAGTGTATTATTTCAATAGTACAGTAGTACAGATTCGAAGAAAGGAGCATATCGGATGTCTTGGAATGTGGACAAAAACCGCCCGATCTGCCCGCAGATATGCGAGCAGCTTAGTGTAATGATTGCAAAAGGATGCTATTCGCCCAACGATCGGCTGCCCTCGGTAAGAGAGCTTGCCCTCGACGCGGGTGTGAACCCCAACACGGTTCAGAAATCGCTTGAGCAGCTCGAAAGTCTCGGGTATATACACTCGGTAAGGGGATCAGGCTGGTTTGTTAACGAAAATACGGATGCCGTAAACGAAGGGGTGGCAGCCGTTGCAATGAAAAAGGCGGCCGACTATCTGCAAATTATGAGATCACTCGGCTTGAATGACCGCGAAGCGTTGGATACCGTTGAGCGGGTTATTAAGGAGGAAAAATCGAATGAGCGAAATACTTCGCTGTGAATCGCTTTCGAAAAGCTACGGAGGATTGGTCGCCCTTGACTCGGTAGACCTTTCCGTGCAAAGCGGCAGGATCATCGGACTTTTGGGTCCCAACGGTTCCGGAAAGACGACACTCATCAAACTGATAAACGGACTTTTAACGCCGACGGCGGGACACCTTACTATCGACGGCAGCGCTCCGGGCACCGCAACCAAGTCGAAGGTGGCGTACCTTCCCGACAACAACTACCTAAACTCCTGGATGACGGTTGAACAGATAGTAAATATGTTTGAGGATTTTTATTCCGATTTCCGCAAGGCGCTTGCATTCTCAATGCTTGAAAAGCTCGGAGTAAAACCCGAAATGAAACTAAAATCCCTCTCTAAGGGCAACCGCGAGAAGGTGTCGCTCATACTCGTTATGAGCAGGGCGGCTAAGCTGTATGTGCTCGACGAACCGATAGCAGGCGTCGACCCCGCTACGCGTGATTATATTATCTCCACTATCATAGGCAACTATAATCCCGAAGCCTCCGTCATAATCTCCACCCACCTGATATCCGATATAGAGCAGATCCTCGATGATGTGATATTCATAAAGAACGGCAGGATCGTTCTTTCAAAATCGGTGGATGAAATCCGCGAGGAAACGGGAAAAAGTGTGGACGAAACCTTCAGGGAGGTGTTCAAATGGTAAAGAAGCTTTTGAAATATGAAGCGGCATCATATGTGCGCACAATGCTCCCAATGCTGCTGATCCTGCTCGGCATGGGCGTCCTCACCCGATTCGTCCAGATATTCGAAGCAAAAACGACCGCCTATTCGATCGTTTTCGTTTCATCGGTCGTCGCACTTGTTATCACATCGCTTGTCTGCCTGGTCATGTCGGTGGTAGTCTCGGTCGTGAGATTCAGAAGCAGCCTGTATACCGCCGAGGGATACCTCTATTTCACACTCCCCGTGACCCCGATGCAGCACCTTTTTTCAAAACTTCTTTCGGCGGTCATATGCATCCTTACGTCATGCGCGGCTGTTCTTGCCGCCCTTGCCGTCGCGGGTGCGGGAGATATGACCGAAGAGGTCGTGAAAGCGGGCGTGTTTCTTCTGAACATACTCGCTGCAAAGGTCGGCACCCTTAATACGGTACTTTATGTGATTGAAGGTCTGATACTTATAATAGTGTCTTTTACCGAATCGCTGCTTCTGTTTTACGGCTGCATTTCGCTCGGTCAAAGGGCAAAAAAGAACCGTCTGCTCGCCGCTTTCGGAATATACTTTGCCTACTATTTCGCGAGACAGATACTCGGCACCGTGTTTATAATCGTGTTTTCCTGTATGGTCTATGAGCATCCCCGATTCATTGGTGATATCGCCGAATGGGCAACCACCCACTATGCGGCAACGACACACATCGCTTTGTGCGGAGGGATCCTTCTCACGGCGCTCCTCGGATTTGTCTACGGCATCATCAACCTTAATGTGATGAAAAAGCATCTGAATCTTGAATAAAGGAGTGAGAGCCATATGAAAAAAGCATTGCAGATCACCGTTTGTGCCTGCGTTTCGGCAATAGGAATAGCGGCAGTGGTCTTCGGCCTCTTAAAACCCGGCAAAAAGGCTCTGCGGAAAGGAAAAACAGACAATGAAGAAAACACTTAAACGCGTATCCGCGCTTGTCCTCATCGTTCTTGTTTGCATCGGACTCTGCTCCTGCACATATATCGACGACCTGAGGGATCACAATGCGGTATATACCGACGACTCGGAAAACGAACTGATATTCAAAGGCGAAAAATATAAGCTCCTCCCCTCGGGAGAAGGGATCGAACCGATAATGCCGAACAGCGTAACGGGAACCCTTTCTCATAAAGAGGTGCCCCTGCTTTTGGCAGGTAACTTCGGTTCATCAATGCACTTTGATGAGGTCAGACATGTGATACGCGGCATTAATTCCCGCTGGTATGCACGCGAGGATGTATACGAAAACTATAAGACCGCGTTGACCGATCGCGAACTATCCCGCTTCTGCCTTATGGGCGAAACATTCGACGGAACGACGGTGAATGTCCTTAATGACAAAATTCGCTCCGGCATCTCTGAGGCACTTTCGAAAACGCCTCTCGGTGAGGAAGAAACCGAAAAGCTGATGAAACAGATCACCAATATCGCAAGCCTTTATACCTGTGATAAAAATGAGCTGATCTACAACAACACCGACATTTGGATCGTCTCCGATTCCAAAGGCAATATGTATCTTGAACGCGGTAATAAGTATTCTTACGCAGTGCCTACCGAAAGCGACGATTCCGCCGCCGATACCGACCCCGACGGCAACTTAGAAAGCGATCCCGAGAGTGCCGACATCGCGCAGAATAGATTTTCGCAGTATCCAAGCTATTATCCTCTTCCCGAAGACATTGCGGAAGAGCTGCGCATCGCATTGGGTATGCTGAGCGATACCTTTGTAAACTGGTGGTAAGCGATTCCGAGAATTCCTATCGTTGCGGAAAGTCATATGAGAACCGTCAGGGCGTCGTAACCGACGCCCTGACGGTTTATTTTTAGGCAGAGCCGCGCCGCGCCCTGCAGGGCGCGGCACAAAAAAACGGGCACTTTTTCCCGAAAACACCCCACACCCTCCGCTTACGCACTTCTCCCCCAAAGCCGCCCCGTCCCCCTCTGCCGCCCGTTTTTTTTGTGCGACCCCCGCCTCGGCGGGGGTCGCGCGGCTCCGCCTCCGGTATCATCGCAGATTTAGCCTTTTCTCCGTACCCGCTCCTTAATAAATCATCGGTTGCAGCTGCTTGCCCGAAAACGCCGCATATGCCGTCTGCGGTATCATCGAAAAATCGGCAACGCAGGAACGGTGCTTCGAATACGGCGCGTCCTCCGTAAAGGGAACGAAAAAGTAATTCTTGTTATTCATAAGAGCACCTATATTTTTTGCGGAAGCCGCAAGGGCGTCATTGGTCGATACCGCGACCACGACCGGCCGCTCGTTCCTCAAATGCGCCTTCGCCGCCATCGTCACCGAAGAGTCCGTTATCCCCGCCGCAAGCTTTCCGAGCGTGTTTCCCGTGCACGGGGCAATAATAAGCATATCCAAAAGACCTTTCGGTCCTATCGGCTCGGCTCCCTTTATATCGTGGATTATTTCTCTGCCGCATATATCCTTCACCGAAGAGATAAAGTGCTCGGCAGTGCCGAAGCGGGTGTCGGTGGAGTATACTATCTCGGACATTATCGGAATAACATCCGCACCGAGGCCGCGCAGCACAGCTATCTGCGGTAAGACTCTTTCAAGTGTGCAAAAGGAGCCGCAGAGAGCAAAGCCTATGGTTTTATTCTGCATGATCAGCCTTTCCTCCTATTCCGAATGATTTTCCGCAAGAATACTCAGGATCGTTTCGTATATCGCTTCCGCTGCCGTGGCGGGCGCCACCTTTCCGGGAAGAGACAATGCCGCAATCGCGTTTATACCCTTTGCGGAGGCATACTTGAAGTCAACGCCGCCGGGCGACGATGCAAGATCGATTATCACGGTACCTTTTCCCACCGCGTCAAGCTCATTTACTCCCAATATGAGCGACGGAACCGTGTTCACGATTATGTCCGCTTTCGGAATGTACCTGCGGATATCCGATGTGCGGACGGCGGTACATCCGCTCTCCGATATCCAGGCAAGATCGGAGTTCTTCCTTGCGGATACGGTCACATTGGCACCGAGAGCCGAAAACCGCCTCGCGGTCGCCTTTCCGAGTCTGCCGTAACCTATTATCAGGACATTGCTGCCGAAGACCGTGCGGTCGGTCTCATGCATCGCGATCTCGATCGCCCCCTCGGCAGTAGGCACAGCGTTGCGTACGCTCAGTTCCTCGCGTCCGAAGAAATCATAAACCGTTGCTCCCGTCCTTGTAAGCCTTTTCATAAGTGACGGATCGGGCATACCGCACATAACCCTCTTTTCGGGAGTGAGCGACGATATGACTTCATTGATCCCTATGGGAAACCTTGAAAACGGAGCAAAAACGGAATTTCCATCCCTCGAAACGGGCAGCGGAAGAATTATCACATCCGACGACCGAACCGCCGCCTCGGCACTGTCGGTCTGCAGGCAGTTTACTCCGACAATGCCGCTGTCAAAGCCGCAGCAGATGACACGGCAGCCGTCGGAGGCAGCCTTTTCGGCGAGGAGTGCCATTCTCTTATCCCCGCCTATTACACAGATATTCAATTTTATCACCTCAGCACAAAAAAGATCCTCGCGGAATGTTTCAATACATTCTATGAGGATCTTTATGTTTAGGTTAACGCCGCGACACACTCATCCAAAACCGATTTTGACCGATAAAAAAGACCTGCGCCGTATGAACAAAAAGGCTGATATTATGATTATCGGCGCGGTTTTCGGAAACATTAACAGTGTATATAAGTGTATAATAAATGTCCGGAGGAAATAAAATGTCATCGATCATATATGTTCTCTGCGCGTCCGTCGTGTCGCTGATTGTCCTTTTTGCACTGTCCCGTCTTATAGGAAACCGCCAGATATCCGAGCTCAGCCTATTCGACTACATCAACAGTATCACGATCGGTTCAATAGCAGCCGAACTTGCCGCATCGGATAACCTTAACGACTCGCTGCGGTTTCTTACCGCAATGGTGTTCTACGGAATTATCACAATGGTCCTCGCGGTGATCGCCAATAAGTCAAAAAAGGCGCGCAGCGTGCTGGAGGGCAAACCCATAGTTTTAATGAAAGACGGAAAAATGTACCGCGACGGCTTCAAAAAGGCACATCTCGACATCAACGAATTTCAAGCCGACTGCCGATTGCTCGGATATTTCGATCTGTCGTCGATCGACACCGCGCTTATAGAGGCAAACGGAAAAATAAGCATTTTGCCCGCCGCCGCGAAACAGCCTCTCACGGTTGAGGCTGCGGGCGCCACATCGACGCAGGAGCATATAAGAACCAATGTTGTTGCGGACGGAAGGATCCTTTCCGAAAACCTCCATCTCGTGGGCAGGGACGACGCCTGGCTGACCTCCGAACTCAAAAGCCGTAATCTTTTGCCCGAAGATGTCTTTCTTGCAACGACCGAAGACGGAACAGAACTGAAGATATTTACCGCCGAACCGGGCGAGATATCCGCCCCGTTTTAATAATGAGATCGTCTGCCCCTTTTTCCGCACACCGAAATCGGGAATCAAGAGCCGAAACAAAAAGGCGGGTCCCCGTCACCCTTCGTAAGAAAGTGTGACAAGGACCCGCCCGCCTTTTATTGTTGACATTTTATTTGTGGAACAACTTTTTAGTCTGATATTTGGGATCGCAGGTCAGGTTGACACCGAGCTTTCTGAATGTGCCCGAGTCCACCTGATTAAGTATCACGGATGAATGCGCCTCACAGTTTTTCAGCTTTTCAAGCTGCTTCATTGCATGTGCTGCGGTCGGGT
Organism: uncultured Eubacteriales bacterium; assembly: GCA_934408795.1. Taxonomy (GTDB): domain Bacteria; phylum Bacillota; class Clostridia; order Oscillospirales; family Acutalibacteraceae; genus RGIG7384. The sequence goes on along the minus strand of CAKRVQ010000014.1, from coordinate 989 downwards.
TGGTCGCGGCGCATATCGAAAGCGCCACAAGCACTTCATCGGTATGCAGACGCGGATTGTGATTTCCGAGATAATTGACCTTTAAGTCCTGCACGGGCTCTATAACCGTAGGCGATATAAGATCCATATCATCCGGAATGCCGCCGTATGCCTTAAGAGCGTTCAGTATTGCCGCGGCACTCGATCCCAAAAGCGCAGAGGTCTTTCCGGTAACTATCCTTCCGTCCGACAACTCGATTGCCACCGCGGGAGCGCCCGTAAGCTCAGCCTTCTTATCGGCAGCTCCGATAACGGGACGGTCTTCGGGGGAAAGCCCCGATTCATTCATAAGCAGCTCTGTTTTGGTCACTTCGCCCGCGTTGTCTTCTCCCTTTTTGGAGCGGCAAAGAGCACCGTAGTATCTTCTGATGATCTCAAGACCCGCCTCGTGCCTGACCGCCTCATCGTCGTATATACAGTTGCCCGCCATATTGACACCCATATCGGTGGGCGATTTATAAGGGCAGCTTCCGAGGATCTTTTGGAGCATCGCTCTCACGACCGGGAATATCTCAACATCCCTGTTATAGTTGACCGCCTTTTCGCCGTAAGCCTCAAGATGAAAAGGATCGATCATATTAACATCGTTGAGATCTGCTGTCGCAGCCTCATATGCCAGATTGACCGGATGCTTGAGGGGCAGATTCCAGATCGGGAAGGTCTCGAATTTGGCATATCCCGCCTTGACTCCGTTTTTGTGCTCATGATAGAGCTGACTGAGACAGGTCGCCATTTTTCCGCTGCCGGGACCGGGGGCGGTAACAACAACAAGCGGACGCTCGGTTTTTATGTAATCGTTCTTTCCGTATCCCTCATCACTCACTATAAAGGAAATGTCCGAAGGATAACCGGCTATCGGGTAATGATGATAAACAGGGATGCCGAGACTTTCAAGCTTTGTCTGAAACGCATCCTCCGAGGGCTGATAGCGATAACGGGTTATAACAACG
>CAKRVQ010000013.1 GCA_934408795.1 uncultured Eubacteriales bacterium | reverse complement strand
GGACTGTATCTTATAAGACCGATGATATTTGCCGAAGAACGCTACATAAACAGGGTGTCAAAAAAGCTTGAACTTCCGATAGTCAAAAGCAAGTGCCCGGCAGACGGCTGCACCGAGAGGCAAAAGACGAAAGAAATGATCGGGGAGTGGAAAAAGAGCATACCCGACATAAAGAAAAAAACGATAGGCGCCATGCAGCGGGCTGGCATATCCAAGTGGTAAGACCTTACGCCCCCGTCGGCGAGCAAAGGAGAACCTGACAAACGGGAACCGGACACACGGAAGTCGGACACACGGTAGCCTTACATACGGGAGCCGAAAAATTGCAAACCGGATAAATCGTCTGTCTGACCGATTCGAAAGAGAGAAATGTCGGCAGCGGACAGCGGGGCGGCACCGCGACGCGCGCAGCGCGTAAACGGGAGCGGACGGTCCGTGCCGCAGGGCGATCCCGTTCGCGTAATGGCGGTGCTTTCGTGCCGCAGGGTCTCGCCCTCCCGTTTTGCGCCCCTTCGGGGCGCGCGGTGCCGCCCCGCCCGACATTCTGAAAAAACCTTAAAAAAGGATAGTAAAAAAATGAAATTTCTTATAAACCCTTTCCCTGACGGAGGGTTCATCTCAATACCCGAAAGGGCGGCGGGGGAATACCTGAAGATCGCCTCCGATATACAGTTGAGGATGCTGCTTTGGGCTTGCAAAAACGGCGCCGGCGGCTTCACCTCGGAACAGGCAGCCGAGCTTTTCAGGGTGTCGCCCGAGGAGGCGGAGAGCGCACTCTCGTTTTGGACGGATTGCGGTCTTCTCTCCTCCGAAGAAAAACCGAGTATGAAGGCGGAGACCGAGACCTCCGAAAAACGCAGGGCGGTAAGGGCGGAGACCGTGAAGCCCGACCGAAACGAAACGGTGAGACGGGGTCTTGAAAGCCCCGAGATCGCCTTCCTTTTGCAGGAGGCACAAAAGAAATTCGGCAGGGCGCTTAAACAGAGTGAATCCTCTACGATTGTCTGGCTATGACGATGAGGGCGTGTCGGTCCCGCTGATGCTTATGTTGTTTGAACATGCCTATGCCGAGAACAATTTCAGGATAGGGAATATAGAAAGAACGGCAATGGAGTGGATAGACGCAGGCATTTCCGATGTCAAGCAGGCAGAGGATTATCTTGTGATGAGAAAGGCACGCAAGAGCGCTTGGGCTACCGTTGAAAGGGCAATGGGAATACCGCATCGCCGACCGAGCGACAGGGAAGAGGAACTGTCGTATAAGTGGGTGGAGGAGTGGAATACCCCGTTCGAACTGCTGAGAGAAGCATATAATGTCTGCGTGGATCAGAAGACAAGGCTGGATCTTCGTTATGTGAACAAGGTGATTGAGAATTGGCGCTCGGCGGGCTTCACCTCGGTCGAAGAGGTCAGGAACAATACAGCCTCGGGGTCCGCGAACGCGGCGGCGGGGAGCAAAGGCTCTTCGGCGGGTTCCGACGTAACAACGGCGCCCGGCCGCGGACAAAGGGGTGCCGCCGCAAAGACCGCGTCGGGAAAGCGCGGCGGAGCGTATGATATAAAACTTGCCGAGCAAATGATGATGTCGGGTGAGGGAGATTGAAATGGGAATGGACAATAACGCGCTGAATGCCGCATTGGAGGCGGTGAACTCGCTGCGTGCACGCGAAGACAGGGAGTACGAAAAAAGACTGTCGGCACTGAGGGAAAGCGATCATGAGTACAGGGACGCCGAATCAAACCTTTCCAAGATCGGCGCCCGCATAGCGGTTACCGCCATGTCGGGGAACGACGCAGCGATCAAGTCCCTTAAGGAACGCGCCGAACTGTTTTCCGAAAAGCGTAAAGCGGTGATGAAAAGGGCGGGAGTCCCGGAATCACCCGAAAGAAGATGCAAAAAATGCTCCGATACAGGATACAGTAACGGGGCTTTGTGCGACTGCGTCATAAACGAGGCAAAGAGGATTTCATTCGAAAACACCTTCGGAGATATGGCGCGCCTCAACGCCGATTTTTCCAATTTTTCTCTTGAGTGGTACCCCGAGGAAGTAAATGAGGCGGGATATTCGCCTCGCAAGGTTATGTCAACCACATTGAAGATATGCCGAGATTTCTGTGACAACTTCCCGGAAGGTAAAAATCTTCTCTTTACGGGAGAGAGCGGACTCGGCAAAACGCACCTGTCATTCGCCGTAGCGTCGGAACTTTTGTTCAAAGGCTACACCGTGATCTACGGTTCGGCGCAAAACCTGTTGTCGAGGGCGGTAAGGGAAGAAATGGACTGGAACGGCAGCGGAGATTATGTAAACAAATTGCTCGGCTGCGATCTGTTGATAATAGACGATCTGGGCACCGAGATAAAGACAGCACCGGTCAACTCCACGGTATACAATATCATAAACACAAGACTTACCAAGGGGCTCTCAACCATAGTAAATACCAATATGGATCTTGAGGAGCTTGAAAAGCGCTACGATCCGAGGATCGTTTCCAGATTCATCGGGAATTACACCTGCAGAAGATTTCTCGGAAACGATATCAGGCAATTAAAACAGTTTGCCCCGAAGTAATCCGCACCGAAAACACCGACACCCCCGATATTCTCCGTGTTGTCGATTCCTGCTCTCGCGGAAAAAGACGGCGGTATCGCATTATATGAAATAATAGCACACCTTCCCGCCTTCGAATAAAGTGTAATATATCATGTGGGAGTGCAAACTGTCACATTCGGGGGAGAGACGGCCATGGAAATACTGACACTTGACGATCTGAAGTCCGGTGAGACCGCAAAGGTAAAGAAGATGACGGGCGACCGGGAAACTGACAGACGCCTCCGCGATATAGGGCTTGAGGAGGGTGCTCATATATCACTGTGGGCGGTGTCCCCTTTCAGCGATCCCAAGGCGTTTTTGCTCGGCGACGGGGTCTTTTCTTTCCGCAGAAGCCTCTGTAAGACCATAACCGTTGAGCTTGTCTGAATAAACGCCGACAAAGGGTAAAAAGGTGAAAGGACAAAGGCAAAACGGCAAAGGGTCGAAGGGGTCAAAGGGACAGAACGGACATAAGGGATAACAGAAGTGATAAAGGGATAAAGAGATAAGGGTACAAATGTATAAGGAATAAAAGTCAGGCCTGCAAAAGAATCGATTTGCAGGCTTTTTTCATGCAAAGGCTGCACCCTTACATAACTCACGCTTTACGGACGCCCACCGCCGCGCACTTTCGCGCGCCGCGACGGGCGCCTTTAATTTTTTTCGCTCAAATGCCCTTCTCGCCCGAAAAACCTCTTTTAATTTGTAACATACTTTGATATAATATAACATAATGTATAGTTGCCGATCGTCGCGGCAGCGTGAAACGGCGGCGGAAATCGCGGGGCACTCCCCCGAGCGATCCGTCGGCAAAGCGGCACCTGCCGCCGAAAACAAACCTTTCGGAGGGGATTCTGACGGAGATCACCGTAAACGGAATTAAACTGAGCTACCTTGACGAAGGGAGCGGCAACACCGTGCTGCTCCTTCACGGATGGGGCTCGTCAAAGGAAATATGGAGACCTTTTATAAATGCACTTTCCTCGGAGCTTCGCTTTGTGGCGCTCGATTTTCCCGGCTGCGGAAAAAGCGATCTGCCCGCAAACCCGCTCGACACCGATGATTATGCGACTCTGACCGCCGAGTTTATCGACAGACTCGGTCTTGAAAAAGTGTCGCTTGTCGGTCACTCTCACGGCGGCAGGGTCGCAATGAAGCTCGCAGGCGAGGGCATCGTGTCGCCCCGCAGAATGGTACTTATAGATGCTGCGGGCGTCAAGCCTAAAAAGAGCTTGAAAAAGTCATTTAAGATAGCCTGCTATAAAACGGCAAGAAGGGTGCTTACACTGCCTCTGCTCAAAAATCGCACCGCGGATACACTTGACCGCTTGCGCGCGCATTTCGGCTCGCAGGATTACCGCGATGCGCCCGAGGTCATGCGCAAGACCCTTGTAAAACTTGTGAATGATGATGTTACCCCGATACTCGGGAATATAACCTGCCCCACATTTTTGATCTGGGGAGATAAGGATACCGCGACTCCTCTGTATATGGCACACACGATAGAAAGCAGAATAAAGGATACGGGACTCTGCGTCTATGAGGGGACGGGTCACTTCTCGTTTATAGAACAACCGGGAAGAACGACCGCGATATTAAGAAGCTTTTTGGGAGGCAAAGACGATGAAAACAGTTGAGATCATCAGCGTCGCTGTCATCGCTCTTACGGGTGTCTTCGCTTCGCTTCGGCATCTGATGATGCTGCAGCAAAGCTCATACTATCTGTCAAGATACATAAAATGGCTGAAAGGTGCCTTCGGCAAGAGGACCGTCACGGCCCTTATTGCCCTTACGGCAACGGTTCTGTTTACCGCTCTCGGATGGACGATCCCGCTTGCGGTACTTGCCGCACTGTGCCTCGTAAGACTGTATGTTTCGGTGCTTGACAGAAAAAAGGCCATCAAAAAATTGGTGCTTACCGCAAGGGTGAAGAGGCTTTTGTTTACCGAATGCCTGATCTTTGCCTGTGCCGTGACCCTCGGAGCTTTGTTCGGCAAAGGTTTCTTTATCGCGGCGGAGGTCCTGTCACTTGCGGTGCCAGTCACCGTAACGGCGGCGAGGATCATCAATACTCCGTTCGAAAAAGCGGTGGCGGCTGCATATATCGCGGATGCAAAAAAAATACTTGCCGCACATAGCGGAATGAAAACCGTGGGGATAACAGGCAGCTACGGAAAGACGGGAACAAAGTCGATACTGCTCAGAATACTTTCGGAGCGCTACAATACCGTCGCCACTCCCGAGAGTTATAATACACCGCTCGGCGTCGTCCGCACGGTGAGGGGGGATCTTACACCTCCGACAGAGGTCTTCATAGCCGAAATGGGCGCGAAAAAGAAGGGCGATATCGATGAGATATGCCGCATCTGCAATCCCGATATCGGTATCATCACCTCGATCGGTATGCAGCACCTTGAGACCTTCGGAAATATCGAAACGGTGCTCTCCACAAAGCTTGAACTTGCCGACAGCGTCAAAAAGCGCGGCGGAAAGCTTTATTTCAATGCCGATAACGATATGCTTGCCGAAAAGGCGGAGGAATACGGTGCGGTCACATACGGCACACTGAAATCGGCTGAGGTCAGGGCGAAAAACATATCTTACGGACCCCGGGGACTGACATTCGATCTTGTCAGGGGCGACCTTGTCCTCCCGCTGAAGACATCCCTTTTGGGTAAACATAACGCCCTTAATATCACCGCTGCCGCTGCGGTAGCGCTTGACCTCGGAGAAAGCCCCGAAGACATTGCTTTCGCGGTCTCCTCGTTACGGCCCGTTGAGCACCGCCTGCAGATGAAGCCCTATATCAACGGCTCGACCCTGCTTGACGATGCATATAATTCCAACCCTGCGGGCTGCCTTGAAGCCATAAATGTGCTCGGCAGCTTTAAGGATATGAAAAAGGTGATCGTCACTCCGGGACTCGTGGAGCTCGGAGCCATAGAATACGAGACCAACAGAACCGTCGGCAAGGTAGCGGCGGAAAAATGCGACATTTTGATCTTTGTCGGTAAAAAGCGCTCGGAGCCGCTGCTGGAGGGCGTAAAGGACGCGCTCACAGGAAGCCCGGAGCGGGTGCTCACGGTCGATCGGTTCTCGGACGCGGTCACTCTGCTCGGCGAGATCTGCGATGAAAATACGGTCGTTCTTTTCGAAAACGACCTTCCCGATAATTACGCCGGCTGACGCGTGCCTGTCGGCAGATATTACGATGTGTCGGCTGATGCCGAAAACGGTATTCATAGGCGGCACCAAACCTTGATAATTTGTTTTTAATGCTCAAGCGGTTTTTAAGAAAGAGGTAGTGATCTTATGAAAATCAATGTGGCGGTGATCTTCGGCTGCTCCTCGGTGGAACACGAAATATCGATCATTTCCGCGGTCCAGGCCATGCATAGCTTCAACAGAGAAAAGTACAATGTGATTCCCTCTTATTTTGCAAAAGACGGAACCTTGTACACGGGCGACTCCCTGCTCGATATAGATAAGTATAAGGATATGAAGGCGTTGTTGTCCTCCTGCACCCCGTCGACCTTTGTAAGGGAGGACGGAAAAACGGCCATACGCCCGCTTAAAAAGGGATTTTTCGGCGGCAATCGCGATATTTCCGTTGATATTGCTTTTCCGATAGTCCACGGCACCAACTGTGAGGACGGAAGCATTGCAGGGTACCTTACGGTACTCGGCGTTCCTTTTGTCGGATGCGATGTTTTGTCTGCCGCCGTCGGCATGGATAAGGCGGTGTTCAAAGAGGTGCTCCGCGCGCACGGACTCCCGGTTCTTGACTGTGTTACATTTTCAAGAAGACATTACTCGACGAACGCCGATGAGATAATCGCCCGAGCGGAAGAAGAAATCGGCTATCCGATGATAATAAAACCGGTGGATCTGGGCTCAAGCGTCGGAATATCCAAAGTCGAAAACAGGACGGAACTCAAGGCGGCGATCACCCTTGCCTGCTCTTTCTCCGACAGGGTGCTTGTAGAAAGGGCGATCTCGCACTTAAAGGAAATAAATTGCTCGGTGCTCGGAAATGCCGACAGTCAGGAAGCATCGGTCCTTGAAGAGCCCGTGATGCATGACAAGATACTTTCATACGATGATAAATACCGCGGTGAGAACCGTACAAAGCAGGGCGGAAGTAAAGGAATGGCATCCGCAGGCAGAAAGCTCCCCGCCGATCTGCCCGCCGAAAAGACCGAGGAAATAAGGGATATCGCAAAGCGTGCATTCGCTGCGATGGGCGCTTCGGGCGTCTGCCGTATAGATTTCCTTCTTGATGCCGATGATAACGACCGCGTCTATGTCAACGAGGCAAATACCATTCCCGGTTCTCTTTCTTTCTATCTTTGGGAGGCTGCGGGTGTCAAATATCCCGAACTGATAGACCGCCTGATCGAGCTTGCGTTCGCAAGAGAGAGAAGCCGTAAAAACACAATGTTCACGATCAACAGCAATATTCTTTCCGAAAAAAGCTTCGGGTTTAAAGGCTCAAAGGGCTCCAAGGGGTGATCGGCTTGACGGATCTTTTGGTCAGGTTGTTTGTAAAAAACAGTGAAAATGTCGGAAACACCGCGGTACGCGCCTCCTACGGAAAGCTCGGCGGACTTACGGGCATAGCCTGTAACCTTTTGTTGTTTGCGATAAAACTCACGGCAGGTCTGTTGTCGGGCTCGTTTTCGGTAGTGGCGGACGCCTTCAATAACCTATCCGACCTCGGCTCGTCCCTTATAACCCTTTTCGGCTTTAAGATGGCGGAAAAGCCCGCGGATAAGGATCACCCGTTCGGTCACGGCAGAATGGAATACATCTCTGCACTTATAGTTTCGTGCGCGATCGTCGTGGTGGGAATAGAACTGCTTAAGGGCTCCGTCGAAAAGATAGCCGAGCCCGCCGCCCCTTCGGTCAGCGTTCTTACCGTGGCAATACTTACCATGTCGATACTCATCAAGCTCTGGATGTTCATCTTTAACCGAAAACTCGGAAAGCGGATAGACTCCGATGCCCTTATTGCCGCCGCAAGCGATTCTCTTAATGACTGTATATCCACGGGTGCGGTCCTTGTTTCAATGCTGATATTGAGATTTACGGGCTTTGATTCCGATGCCTATGTGGGACTTGCGGTGTCGCTGTTTATAATCTTCTCGGGTCTGAAAAGCGTGAAAGATACGATAGATCCGCTTCTCGGCACCCCTGCAAAGAAGAGCGATATCCGAAAAATAGCCGATATCGCCTTGTCCTATGATGAATTCATAGGCACTCACGATATAATAATCCATAATTACGGACCGGGCCGCGTGTTCTGCACCCTCCATGTAGAGGTCCCGCAGACCGCCGATATAGTTACCTGCCACGAACAGGCGGACAGGTGCGAAAAAGAGATATACGACCGCCTCGGAATGTCCGCGGTTATACATACAGACCCCGTCGCGGTGGGCGATCCTCTTACAGAAGAGGTGAAGTCGTGCCTGGAATCGGTGCTTTCCGAAATAGGCGGCAACATAAAATTCCACGATTTCAGGGTGGTAAACGGCAAAGAGCGCATAAATGTTATATTCGATATAGTCGTTCACCCGGGCGACAAACTGTCCGAACAGGCACTTTGTACCCTTATTTCCGCAAAAATGCGCGACCGCGACCGCAGATACTGCTGCGTCATAACGGTCGATGACGATTACACATCTGAGGAGGACTGACGGCACTTTATGAAGTCGGAAATTTTCGATGTGACGGTCATCGGCGGCGGCGCCTCGGGCTTGGCGGCGGCGATCTCCGCAAAAAGGAGCTTTCCCGAGGCAAGGGTGCTGGTGATCGAAAAAAACGACCGCGTCGGCAAAAAGCTTGCCGTTACCGGAAACGGTCAGTGTAATATAACCAATAACTCGTTTTCGCCCGACAGGTATCACGGTTCCCCCGAATTCGCGTCCCGCATAATAGCAAACTTCGATCCCGAAAAACAAGCGTCCTTTTTCCTGTCGCTCGGACTGCCCGTGGCGTTCAGACAGGACGGCAAGGCGTATCCGATGTCGCTTCAGGCGTCGTCGGTCGTTGACGCGCTGAGGTTTTCGGCAGCGGAGGCGGGAGTGAATATTTTGTGCGGAGCAAAGGCGGAAACGCCGTCGGTCCGCAAAGACGGGGCGTTTTTTATCCCCGCGGACGAAGAAAGATTCATTTCGAAAACCTTAATAATCGCCTGCGGCGGCGAGGCGGGCGGAAAACTCGGATCCGACGACGGCTACCGCTTTCTCTCGGCCTTCGGTCACCGCATCACGGACCTCAGACCCGCAATAGTGCAGCTGCGTTCATCCGAACCGTTTTTGCGTGCGCTTAAGGGCGTTAAGGTCACGGCGGCATTGTCGGTCGACACTGATAAGGGCACGATAAACGCGCCCGCGGGCGACCTGCTTTTCTGCGATTACGGTGTCTCGGGGCCGGGTGTCCTGCTCCTCTCTTCATATTACGGTGCGGACAAGCCGTTTTGCATCAAAGCGGACCTCACGCCGTATCTGGACGGTACCGAGCTGCTCGGACTTTTGAAAACAAAGCGCGACTTCTGCGGTACAAGAAAAACCGAAGAGCTTTTGGGCGGACTGCTGCAAAAGCGGCTCGCACAAACGGTGTTGAAGATCGGGAGACTGAGCCCCGAAATGCCGATAGGCAGCCTGTCCGACTCGGAACTGAAAAGGGTCTCCGATATTTTGAAAAGCTTTAAGATAAACATTACGGGCACGCGCGGAATGAACGATGCCCAGGTCACGGCGGGCGGCGCCGACACTGCGGAGTTTTACGAAGACACGCTTATGTCGCGCAGAATACCGGGACTTTTTGCCTGCGGCGAGGTCTTGAATGCCGACGGAGACTGCGGCGGCTTCAACCTGTCCTTTGCCTGGGCAAGCGGATATACCGCGGGTCTTTGTGCGGCGGATCGCGTAAGGGCCGCACAAAAGAAAACGGAATGCCGAATATGAAGTTTATAATCAAGAATGTGATGTTCCCTATAAAAGAGGGATTTGATCCGAGAAAAATGACCGAGCGGGAACTCGCGGGAATGACCGAAAAAGCGACATCGACACGGTCGGGCACGCTTTTGTCGGCAAGGCTTTACAGGTGCTCGGTCGATGCCAGAAAGAAAAGCGACATTTGCTTTTGCTGCTCGGTCATAGCGGAAACTGCGCTCGGCGAGCACGATGTGAACAGAGCGTTTAAAAGGTTTTCACCCGAAAGGTATGAATATAAGCCGTATGTCGTCAAAAAAGCGTCACGGCAACCGTCCGCAAGACCGATAGTAGTAGGCTTCGGCCCCGCGGGAATGTTCGCAGCGCTGATCCTCGCCCGCGCGGGAATGGATCCGATAGTCCTCGAAAGGGGAGACGATGCGGATAAAAGATCCGCTGCTGTAAATGTCTTAAACCGAGACGGTATACTTGATACCGAAAGCAACATCCAATTCGGCGAGGGGGGAGCAGGCACCTTTTCGGACGGCAAACTCAACACCGGAATAAAGGATCCGCGGTGCCGCACGGTGCTTGAGATCCTCTCGGAGTTCGGTGCGGGGAGCGATATTCTCATCGATTCGAAGCCCCATGTGGGGACGGACAGACTTATAACAACGATCAAAAACATCAGGCGGGAAATAATCGGATGCGGCGGTGAGGTCCGCTTTCGCACCCGCTTCGTTTCCTTCGGTGAAAAACACGGCAGTATCGTTTCGGTCGTGACCGAGGGCGCCGACGGGGCAGAAGAACTGCTTTGCTCCGATATGGTGCTTGCAACGGGTCATTCCGCAAGAGATACATTTGAAACGCTTTATGCCGCGGGACTCACGATGACCCCGAAACCGTTTTCGGTCGGGGCGCGTATAGAGCACCCGCAGTCGCTCATAAACCGTGCGCAGTACGGCGGCTTTTCGGATAGCCCTCTGCTCGGCGCGGCGGACTATAAGTTGTTTTGCCATCTCCCGAACGGCAGGGGCGTTTATACCTTCTGTATGTGCCCCGGCGGATATGTGGTCAACGCATCAAGCGAGAGCGGCGGTGTCGTCACAAACGGGATGAGCTTCTCCGACAGAAACGGAACCAATGCCAATTCGGCGGTGCTGGTGGGAGTGGGCCCCGGGGACTACGGCACGGGAGTGCTCGACGGGATGTATTTCCAGCGCCGAATAGAACGAAAGGCATATGAGATCGCGGGAGGATACCGCTGCATCACGCAGACGGTCGGCGACTTTTTAAGCCGTAAGAGCGGCACCTCTCCGACCTCGGTCAAACCCACCGTAAGACCCGAGCCGTTTTTGGGGAACTTAAGAGCCGTGCTCCCCGATTTCGCGGCTGATGCCCTGTCGGACGGAATAAGGGTTTTCGAAGGCAGACTCAAAGGCTTTTCGTCACCCGACGCATTGCTTACGGGACCCGAAACAAGATCTTCATCGCCTTTACGCATAATAAGGAATGACGGTCTTCAGAGCTCTGTTAAGGGAATATACCCCTGCGGCGAAGGCGCGGGTTATGCAGGCGGGATAATCAGTGCCGCCGTTGACGGAATAAAAGCGGCGGAGGCAATAATAAATAAGTATATGTGATCGAAGTCTTTGAATACGGGCATATTTACGGCTTCGAAAGATTGCACGAATCCGAGCCGAACGACGCGGCGGTTTGCGGCACGGGCGCGAAACAAACGCGAATCAGACGCAGCTTAAGTGTGAAACGAACGCGAGTCAAACGCGAGTCAAACGCGGATCAAGCGTGAAGCGAACGCAAAACAAGTGCGAAACGAGCGCGGATAAATTCGTCACTAATTTGTCAAAAACGCGTCAAAATTGAGTCAAAATTGCGTCACAATTAAGTCGCAAAAGAGATATAAAACGAACCGAGACAAAAATCAAAGATCACCGATCTTTATCAATATCAACGGGAGGGCACGATTTGAATCTGCTTCATATGAAATATGCGGTTGAAATAGCCGATAAAAAATCGATCAATAAGGCGGCGGAAACACTGTTTGTCGGTCAGTCGGCACTCAGCCGCGCGGTCAAGGAACTTGAGTCGTCGCTCGGTGTGACGATATTCCAGAGGAGCACCAAGGGAATGGAACCGACCCCCGAGGGCGAGGTGTTTTTAAGATGCGCGAGGACAGTCCTCAAGCAGGTCGATGATATGGAGAATATGTTCATCGGCGAGAGCGCGGTCAAAAAGCGCTTCTCGGTGTCGGGACCCAGAGCAAGCTATATTTCGGCAGCGTTTGCATCGTTTGTAAACAGTGTGGGCAACAACGATAAATATGAGTTTATATACCGCGAGACCAATTCCATGAGAACGATCAAGAATGTGTTAAGAGACGATTATAAGCTCGGCATACTGCGTTACGCATCCGTTTTCGACGGCTACTATAAGACCATGGCGGAGGAAAAAGGACTGGCAGCGGAGCTCATATGCGAATTTGAATATGTGCTGCTCACGAGCAAGGACTCTCCGATAGCAAAGGAAAATGATCCGAGCGAGGAATTTCTTGCCGACTATACCGAGATCACACACGCAGACCCTTATGTTCCGTCATTGCCTCTTGCCGAGGTGAAAAAGGAAGAGATATCGGATGTATCCGAAAGAATGGTCTTTGTATTCGAAAGGGCAAGTCAGTTTGAACTGCTTTCAAAGAATCCGTTTACCTATATGTGGGTGTCCCCGGTACCGAAGGAGCAGCTTGATCGTTTCGGACTTGTTCAGATAAGGTGCGGCGGGCCTCATAAGTCTTCCCATAAGACCTATAAGGATGTTCTGATACATCGTAAGGATTATGCCCTGTCGGATATAGACAGACTGTTTATCGAACACCTCGTTATGTCCAAACGGTCGACGGTTGACGGGGAGGCGGCAAAATAAGCAGATGCGCCGCAGAACGGACGGCGTTGAGCCCGACGGCTGCAACGGACTGTGAGAGGGGCGGACAGTAAACGGCGCAAACGGCAGGCAGGGCTCTGCGGTACCGCTCAGAAGGCTATATTCCGTAAATGCAATACCTATATGAAAAAGCGGCAATTTACAGGGAATATAAACTTTGTTAAAATAATAACAAGCGAAAGCAAAGCAGCGGAGCATATGTGCCCCGAAAGGGTGCCGGGAATCTAATTACGGGACCTTTTTGAGGGCGGATATCGGCACCGAGCGGTGAACCGTGAGGCGACAGGAGTCAGACCCTCGTCAGCTTAAGATCTCTTTCGAACCGGCACCGGGGAGAAACAGACCTAAGGCGTGACATGACCCTCCATGTACCGAGGTGCCGGGCAGACCGACGCAGCTTGTCGAAATTTGAGACGATCTGTCGCAGTTTGCAGCAGTTTGCAGTAGTTTGCCGCTGGCGGTTTTTCGCATATAAGAAATGTTTATAACCTATCGGGAGGTATTTTATGAAAGCGAAAGAAAGAATGATCGTTGACAGCGTGGAAACGCTGGAGCAGGCGCTTGCATCGATCAGAGAGGCTCAGAAGAAGTACGCAACCTATACACAGGAGCAGGTGGATAAGATCTTCTTTGCCGCCGCCTGTGCCGCCGACAAGGCGAGAATCCCGCTTGCGAAAATGGCGGTGGAAGAGACCGGAATGGGCATAGTCGAAGATAAGGTAATAAAAAACCACTATGCCGCCGAGTACATCTACAATGCTTATAAGGATACAAAGACCTGCGGCGTCGTAGAAGAGGACAAGGTGTACGGGATCCAAAAG
>CAKRVQ010000012.1 GCA_934408795.1 uncultured Eubacteriales bacterium | reverse complement strand
GTTCAAAGGCAGGGCAAAAAGCACATCGTATTACTTTACGACCCGATATGTCGGAACCGGCAAAAGCGCTTATCGCCTCCGCGATCCGGCATAAAGCCGACAGACAAGATCGGTCGGCAAGATCAACTGACAATATCAACCGAAAGGATGAAGGAAAAATGGCAAAACACACCGTTGCAGTCATAGGCTGCGGAACGATCGCAAACAACGCTCACATTCCCTGCTATTCCAAGAACCCCGATGCAAAAATAAAGTATCTGTGCGATATCATCCCCGAAAAAGCACAGGCTGCGGTTGAAAAATTCGGCTGCGGCACCGCAATTACCGACTATCATGATATACTTAACGATCCCGAGGTCGACGCGGTTTCCGTATGTACACCCAACAAGCTGCACTCGACCATTGCCATTGACTGCCTGCGCGCAGGTAAGAATGTACTTTCCGAAAAGCCTGCCGCCCGCACCTATGAAGAGGCGCTTGAAATGCAGCGCGTCCAGCATGAGACGGGAAAGGTTCTCAATATCGGTGTTGTCAATCGCTTTGATAAGCATGTCAACCTCATCAAAAACTACATAGACGACGGCAGACTCGGCAAGGTTCATCATGTTTACATCAGCTTCAGAGATTATCGCACCCTGCCCGGACTCGGCAGCTGGTTTACCACCAAGGATATATCGGGCGGCGGTGTTCTTATCGACTGGGGCGTTCATTTCATCGACCTCGTTATGTACTGCTGCGGCAGCCCCAAGCCGCTCACCGTTACCGGCGAGACCTTCTGCAAGCTCGGAAAGAACATGGAAGACTACGCTTATCTCAATATGTGGGCAGGTCCTCCGACATATAACGGCACCTATGATGTCGAAGATTCCATAACCGGAATGATCAGGACCGATGGTCCCGTTATCTCCTTTAACGGTGCCTGGGCGCAGAACATAAATCACAACGAGATGTATGTTGATTTCATGGGCGACAAGGGCGGCATCCGCCTTACATATCTGGGCGACTTTACCTATTATTCATTCTCGCACGGCGCGCTTGAGGAGTTCAAACCGAGCCTCCGTCAGGATGAGGGTTCCTTCCAAAAGGAGGTCGACGCGTTCCTCCGCTGCACGGAGACAGGCGAAAAGCTCCCCTCTCATATTGACAATGTCGTTGTCACGGCTCAGATAATGCAGGCTATATACGATTCCGCAGACAGCCACCGTGAGATCACGCTTTGATCGGCGGCACATTTATAGACTGCATATTTATCGAAGCAATATTTATCGGCGACATATTGACAACTGTAATAAAAGCGTATAAATTCAGAAGGAGAAGATCGGCTTTATGAAAAAGATCGGACTCATTGACTATTTTCTCGACGAAGCGCATGCTTATATTTATCCCGATTCGATAAAAAAGACATCAAACGGCGAACTCGTTATAGCTTACGCCTACGGCGAGATCGACAACCCCAATCCCGGCAGAAAGACAAATGACGAATACTTTAGGGAGCATCCGGACATAATCAGATGTAACTCCATTGAAGAGATCGTCGAAAAGAGCGACTGCCTGCTCATCGCATCGCCCGATAACTGCGAGCAGCATGAACGCCTTTGTCAGATCCCGCTGCGTTCGGGCAAGCCGACATACATTGACAAGACTTTCGCTCCCGACAAAGCGACCGCCGAGCGTATTTTTGCCATAGCCGAGGAGTACGGCACGCCCTGCTTTTCGTCATCGGCACTGAGATATGCGACCGAGTATGAGAACATCGACACCTCAAAGATCACCGCGATATGCACCTTCGGTCCCGTGGGATATGAGATATATGCGATACATCAACTTGAACCCGTAATGATGCTGATGAAGGCAATGCCGGATCGCGTTATGCGTATGGATACCGATAAGTGGACCGGAATGGTCGTACACTTTGAAGACGGCCGCTATGCTACAATAGCCTGTTACGAAACCGATTCACCGTTTATAACAAACATTTGCTGCACCGATCAGAGCAAATGTCTTACTATTGAATCGGATTACTTTACCCGCTGCACCGAGGATCTCTGCCGCTTCTATCTGACAGGTGAGGCAAAGGTTCCGCACGAGGATACAATCGCCATTATGGCGGCTCTCGGAGCAGGCAGAAAAGCAGCCGCGACACCCGGTGTATGGGTCGATGTGGAATGATCGGCGTTTGTCGGCATCGGTAAGGTAAATGCCGACTAGGGACTGTTTACTGCGGCATATGCGGCAGGTACGGTCCTGCCTCGGCAGGCAAGCCATCGGCAGACAATTTGCTTTTCTTATGATTTACATTTTTGAACAAGGAGGAGATCGGTTTGGCAGTAGGCAGATATGACGGCAGAATGTTTAATTATGAGGATGCCTATTTTCATAAACCGCGCAGGCTCGGACCGATCCTCCTTATTCAAATAGGAGAGATCAAGGTCGAACCGGGTTATGAATACCCTCCGCACCGCCAGTGTTGTCACGAGATAAGCTATTGCATTTCGGGCTCGGGCACGTTTTCTTCGGGCGAGGAAAAACATAAGCTTACGGCGGGCGGTATACACATGATCGAAAAAGGCGGTCTGCATGCCGTCGCCGCCGACTGCGGTGAGCCGCTTCGATATGCCTTCATCGGCTTTGACTTCTCCGAAAGTGACGATGCAGCGGTAGAAAAGCTCGCGAAATTCTTCTCGGTGTGCGAAAAGCACTTTCTTGTCGATAAGGGTGAAATAGGTCGCTCGGTCAACAAGTTAATGAATGAGATATATATCAAGCCCGAGCTTAATGAGAAATATCTTGAATGTTGCCTTACGGAGCTGTTTATTGAGATATACCGTTTGGCGCACGATGCCGAAAACGGCCGCAGCCGTCCTTCGGGCGACGGCGGTGCGGATTTCATATATTCTCTGCTCAGGTACATCGACAGGCATATATATGAAATACCCGACCTTGCGACGGTGTCACAAAAATTCGGATACAATCAATGCTATATATCCCACGCTTTTAAGGAAAAAGTGGGGGTCAGTATGCGTGAGTATATACGCGCAAAAAGGATAGAATCAAGTCTTGAATTCTTAAAATGCAATGAAATAAGCGTAGAGAAAGCCGCACAGATGACGGGGTACGAATCATCTCAGTCTTATTGCAAAGCATTTAAGAATGTAATGGGTATAACGCCCACTCAATACAGGAAGGCGCTTTCAAAAGGAGCGACGGAGACTAACGGGGAGGAAAAACAATGAAGCGTTTTAAGACGGGGATCATTGCCGACTGGCTTCGGCTCCCCTTTGAAGAGAGTATACGCACCTGCGCCGAAATGGGTGCGGACGGCGTGCAGCTCTACGCCGTAGAGGGTGAATTCGCACCCGAAAATCTTACGGCGGAGCAAAGAAGAGAAAAAAAGAAGATTATTCACGATGCGGGTCTTGAGGTCAGCGCACTGTGCGGTGACTTGGGAGGTCACGGCTTTGCCGTCAAAGAGCTTAACTTCGAAAAGATCGAACGATCAAAGAGGATCCTCGACCTCGCCCTCGATCTCGGAAGCAATATTATTACGACTCATATCGGAGTCGTGCCCGAAGACCCTGAATCCGATACATATAAAGTGATGAAAGAGGCGTGTAACGAACTCGCCGAATACGCGCACGCATCAGGAGCATTCTTCGCAATAGAGACGGGACCCGAGCCCGCAAAGAGGCTTAAGGAGTTTCTTGACGGTCTTGATTGTAAAGGAGTGGCGGTGAACCTTGATCCCGCCAACCTTGTCATGGTCACGGACGACGACCCCGTCGAAGCGGTGTATACCCTTAGGGATTATATCGTCCATACCCACGCAAAGGACGGTATAATGCTTAAAAAGACCGACCCCAAGGTGATATATGACTTTTTTGCCGAAGGCGGCATAGGCGATCTGCGCCTCGGAGATTACTTTCTCGAAACGCCGCTCGGTGAAGGCAAAGTGGATTGGAATAGGTATCTTTCCGCCCTTTCCGATATCGGGTACAAAGGATATCTTACAATAGAGCGCGAGGTCGGCAGGGATGCCGTTAAGGATATACGCTCTGCAGTCGGATTTCTTGAAAAGAAGCAGAACGGACTGCAGTTGTAAGGCAAAATGCGCCGCTTTTATTGCCGACGGCGTTGCCGCTTTTGTTGCGGCAGCCTTTCTTTATTGTTTATTGCGGCTGCCGCGTAAGCGTGAAACACAGATATAAATTCAAAAAGGAACTCATATGAAGCAATACGGAGTAATGGTCATAGGCTGCGGTCATATAGGCTGCCAGCACCTGGAGGACATCTATTGGCGTGACAATATACGCATTGAGGCGACGGTAGATGCCGATGAGAACTGCGCGCGGACCGCAGCGAGAAAATACGGCGCCGCCGATTACGGTACGGACTATCGGAAGTTTCTTTCCGATCCGTCGGTCGATATCGTAATAATCGCTACATACGCCTCTTCGCACCTCTCGGTGCTGAAGGATTGTCTTGCCGCAGGTAAGCATGTTCTTTGCGAAAAGCCTATCGCGACCAATAAAGAGGACGGCAAGGAGTTCTTTGAGCTTGCCAAAAGTGCCGATCGCAAGGTGCTGATCGCACACATCCTGCGGCACAACGCCTCTTACAATAAGATCTGCGAGCTTATAAAAAGCGGCGTCATCGGGAAATTCAAGGTCGCCCGTATGGTACAGAATCATCACTGCATCGACTGGAACAGATACAAGCGGCTCCTAAAGGATTGCAGCCCTCTTGTCGACTGCGGCGTACATTATATCGATGTCCTGCAGTGGATGACAGGCGCCGCCGTCACCGAAGTCAGCGGAATGGAAACGATCATTGACGATGATTGCGATTATCCGAATTACGGCCTGATGCAGATGAAACTTTCGGACGGCTCCGTAGGCTATTATGAGGCCGCATGGAGCAGAAATACCGCATCCGAAAACCTCAAGGAATTTATAGGCGACAAGGGAAGAATATCCCTGACGCTCAAGGAAAACCGCACAAAAAATGCCGAAGAGGGCGACCTCATATCGGTCTATCACAACGAGAGCGGAGAATACGAGGACATCAATGTGCCGTCGGTCTATAAAAATATGTACGGTCAGCTCTGCTGCCTTATAGATATGATAGAAAACGATGCTCCCGCCAACCCGACGCTCGATGAAGCATATTCGGCATTTCTCGTTGCCCTTGCGGCAGACGAAGCGGCAAAGACGGGCAAGATAATCAAAACGGATGTTGCCGTCGGTTGACAAGAGTGGACGCCTCGGCGCTTGTCAGGCGATGATATCCGAATAACACACCGCGCGCCCCACCCGACGACAGTCGGACGGGGCGCGCTTTTTATATCGCAAAAAAGAGACTTACTGACGGCAGGTTGCAGGTGTTAACGACAACTGTCGGGCGGTCATCAAATTTTTGCCGATCGGGTCATATTGCTTGATTTTTATCGTGTCACCAAATATAATTATTATATGGGTATGTTGTCGGTTGACAAGGGCAAAGCGCCTTTGCGGTGGTTTTTGTTCTTTTCACCTTGACGGGCGCCGAAATCCGCTTTATGCGGGTCTGAGGGAAATGCGATATATTGTCGTTGAAGAGAGAGGTATTGTGATGAAAAAGAAGATCATAGGCATCGCGGTCGCCGTGCTCATTGTCTTGGGTGCTCTTCCGTTTGCGGTAATCGCCGCAGGAAGCGGAGAGGGAGCACAGGCAATAAGTCTCGGCATCGGCGGCATCAGCGGTTACAACGCAGAAAACGGTTATGATTACATATACTACGGTAATTTTAACGGCGGTCCCGTAAAGTGGAGGGTGCTGGACAACAAGACCAACACGGGCGTTGACGGTCTTTTACTGCTCAGCGAGGTGTTGTTCGGAAGAACCGCTACGGGCGGAATTTTCTTCAACGGCAACGAAAACGGAACGAACGAGTGGCAGACCAGCAGTACGAGATACTGGTGTGTAAATGAATTCAAGGCATTCACGGATGCCGAATATCGCGCGATCATGGAGACATATAAGTCGGACGCGGAATATTACGGCGCTCCTGCCGTAAACAACATATTAAACGGCGACAAGGTGTTTTTCCTGTCGAAAGAAGAGGTTTTCAATAAGAGAGAATACGGCTTCGGTATCGGTTCTTCCGAATCCCGCAAGGCTTACCATAACGGAACGGCGAAGGCATGGCTGCTGCGCAGCCCCGGTAATGAAAACGACTATGTCGAGGCAGTAATGGATGACGGTTTTCTGGCGGAAGTCAAAATAAACCGCAATTCGACTGCCAGACCCGCTTTTAATTTGACACCGGACGGGGTGTTGTTTTCCTCTCCCGCAGCGGGCGGAAAAGCGGACGGCGGTCTTGCTGCCGTCGGAAAGTACAAAGGAAATGAATTCAAGCTTACGCTGCTGGACGGTGCAAGGGGCAGCTTTTCGGTCATGCCCGAAAAACGCATAGGAAACACCGTCAGATTTACATATTCGGGCGCGGTTACCGGCAGTAATGAGTACATTTCCGCTATGATAATCAACAACGGAACCGTGACTCATTACGGGCATATCAAGAACCTGCCCGCCGTATCATATTCCGAGGGCTTCGCATTGCTGACCCTCCCCGAGAACTTTGATCCCGATAACGGAGACAAACTCTATGTATTCAACGAGCAGCTCAACGGTGATTATGCGACCGACTATGCGGGACCGCTCAGAGAGCTGAACGATGTCGACGGCACTCAGATGATGCTGCGGTTAAAGATAGGCACCGATAATTTGTGGTATGTTTCCTATGACGGCGGTGTGACCTGGTCGTCTCTCGGTGTGAAGGCAACGGGAGATAAGGGCGATAAAGGCGACAAAGGGGAAAAAGGGGACAAAGGCGACAGCGGAGATAAAGGGGAACGCGGTGATCGGGGAACCGACGGCAATACCCCTCAGCTCAAAATAGGTGATGATAACCTGTGGTATGTTTCCTACGACGGCGGCAATGTCTGGATATCAATGAATATCAGAGCTACTGGAGAAAAAGGCGAACGGGGCGAAGCGGGACAGGACGGAAAAGACGGATCGATTCCCTATATAGGCTCCGACGGCAACTGGTGGGTCGGTGAAACGAATACAGGTGTGAAGGCATCGGTCAAAGGTGAAAAGGGTGACACGGGAGCGCAGGGCGCAGACGGTGAAAACGGTTCGGCACCTCAGCTCAAGATCGGAGCCGATAACATTTGGTATGTTTCCTATGATAAAGGCGCGAGCTGGATATCGCTCGGTGTGAAAGCGACGGGAGAAAAGGGCGCTAAGGGCGACAAAGGAGATAAGGGAGATGCCGGCTCCGACGGCACAGACGGTCTGACACCGTTCATCGGTGAAAACGGTAATTGGTGGATCGGCGAAAAAGACACGGGAGTGAAAGCAGTTGCGGCACTTTCGGCTTCGGGAGATTCCGCGGGTTCCGAAAGGACATCCGTTGACCGCACCCTGACATACTCAGCGGTCATTGCAGCGGGGCTTGCGGTGCTCATCAGCATCGCGTCGATCATCATTATAGTAATAATAATGAAAAAACGCAATTCCCGAAACGGGAAGATTTGAGAGTACGGGCATAGCTATCCGAACGGGAGGTAACATTATGAAAAAGTTAGAAACGGTGCTGGTATCTGTTTTGCTGCTTATCTGCACCTTGCTCGCAGGGTGCGGTGAAACGGCGAACAGTACCGCAATCGCCGCCAATTCGATCAATCTGCGGAATAACGGAACGGCTATTCAGTGGAAATACGCCGATGAGACCGATTGGCACGATCTGGTAAGCATCAGCGAGCTGAAAGGGGCAGCAGGACAAAACGGCGTCGACGGAGCAAAGGGTGCCGACGGTGCCGACGGAAAGAATATAGAGATCAGAAAAACGGACGATAGCATACAGTGGCGCTATGCGGGAGAAAACTGGAGTGATCTCGTTTTATTGTCATCACTTGTCGGTGCTGCCGGAAAAGACGGCACGAACGGCGCCCACGGTAAGGACGGCGTCGACGGTACTGACGGAAAAGACGGAAAAGACGGAAAAGACGGTGTCGACGGAAAAAGTGTTGAGATAAGAAAAGCCGACGGATACATCCAGTGGAGGCTTGAAGGCGGCGAGTGGCAGAATATCGTCGCTTTAGACGATCTCAAAGGCGCTGCCGGCAAGGACGGGCAAAACGGTACCGACGGTAAAAACGGAATCGACGGGAAAGACGGCGTCGACGGAAAAGATGGAAGAGACGGAAAGAACGGCATCGACGGTACAAACGGAAAAGACGGAAGAGACGGTGCCGACGGGAAAAGCGTCGAGATAAGAAAAGCCGACGGCTATGTGCAGTGGAGGCTTGAAGGCGGCGAGTGGCAGGATCTTGTCTCTTTGGCTGACATCAAGGGACCTGCAGGAGCGAACGGAGCCGACGGTAAGAACGGTACCGACGGCAAGAATGGAACCGACGGCAAGAACGGTGCAAACGGCAAAACTCCCGAATTCAGGGTCGACGGCAGCAGTCTGCAGTGGCGCTACGTGGGCGACGATGTATGGCTTAATCTGTACGATCTGTCTTTACTTAAAGGTTCCGACGGTAAGAACGGTAAAGACGGAATAAACGGCACGGACGGAAAGAACGGCACGGACGGAAAGAACGGCGTTGACGGTAAAAACGGAACCGACGGCAAAGACGGAATGTGTGCGGGATACTTTGCCGCAGGCGGGGAGTTGTCCACGGGCAAGTGGGGCGATTCACTTCCGTTCACGGTAAAGAAAAGCAGCGGCAGTCTGATATCTTATAACGAATCGACCAAAGGCATAACCCTTGCAAAGGGTCATTCTTACAGTCTGGTATTCAGCGGCAACGCATCGGTTATTGCCAAGGCGGATAATTCGGAATGCGGATTGGCGCTTGTCGACGGATACAGCGGAAACGATATATTTATGACGACCCGAACATCTCTTATCATACCGAAGAGCGGTCAGACCGCCTCGCTGACGGTCGCATACAACACCGTATACACCGCAGAAGAGGATATCACTCTGAACTTTTCTTATAACGGTTTCCTCTTCCGCTACAATGATCTCGGGACCAGTCGATACAGCATAACGATCATTGCACTGGACTGAGAGTAAAAAAGAATTCCAAAATAAAATATGCCGCCCGAGCGCATTCGCGCTCGGGCGGCATTTGTGCTTTGCACGGTCGGTTCGCGATCGACCGTGCATTTGCGTTTCGGTCGGCGAACGGCGTCACGGTCTTTTATAACGATGCGAAAACGCCGACGGGGCGCCACCGCCGCACTAAACGCGCAGCGACGGCGCCCCGCCCTTCTCATAAAAGCCGCAATTCGGTTATTTGCTCGGTAGCCCGACGGCTCGGTCATTTGACTGCTTTCCCGATCGATCGTCCATTCGGTCGTTTATTTTGCCGCTTGCTCTGTCGCTTGTTTCGCCGTCCGTTCAGCCGTTCGGTTATTCGACCTTAGGCATCTCGGTTATGCGAAGAGAAGTGCAGCCGTAGGGGTAGAGCGTTATCTCCTCGGGAGCGGAGATCGCCTTTTTTGAGGCGGGAACCGCCGCGCAGAAGTCGGGATGCTCTTTATCCATATCCCAATCGATCCTTGCCAGCTTCGCTTTAAGTGTTATCGGGGGATTTTCGTCGGAGAAAGGATACTCTCCGATCTCGTTGTGAATCGGTTCAAACCTGTCGTCGGCGAGGCCGTAGCGCCATTCACTCTTCGGGAAGAGCTCGTAGTCACAGTAGGGGAACTTCCTCTCAACGCCCGCACTCACATACTCGCGCATCTTCTTTTCGTATTTGATCGGAACACTGTAGAGCAGCGGACCGCGGCGGACGACGAACATATCGCGGGGTCTCTCGTCAATGACAGTCTTGGATGTGAATCTTACCTCGGCTCTTGCCTCGGTTCCGTTTACTTCGAAATCGTACACATCGCCGGGGGCAACGGTGACGCCGTTGATATCTGCGTTTTCGGTGTTTTCGGGCACCCTCAGTCTTAATGTGAATGACACGGGTGCATCAGCCTTGACGGTGTAAACGGCGCCGTCCTTAAACGGATATTCGGTCTCGCACTCGATCCTCACCTTTACTCCGTTTATATCAGTTGCGAGAACTGCAGGAGCTATCGCACCCGCGGCTATCCCGTTTTTGCTGCGGAAGAAAGAGGACAGTGTGAATTTCGGGAAGCCCTGTCCCATATTGGCGGTGCAGCATCCGTAACTCGGCTCAAGTCCGAAAATATGAGCCTCGCTCGGATTGGTGGTGAATTTCGGGGTCTTGCCCTCCGGCTCGATTATGCATGAGACCTGGTTGACGAGCTGGTCGTACTGATGTGTCCACATATCGTTGCTCACCGTTGCGGGAAGTGCATTGAATGCAAGCATCTCAAGCTTATCTGCCCACTTTGCCTCACCGTATATTTCGAAAAGTGTTTCGAATGAGTACATTGCCTCAACGACGGCGCAAAGCTCGGTACCCTGTGTGGGCGAGATGCCGGCAAGACATTCGTCTCCCGTGAAAAGGCCGAAAGCGGTGCCGTGATACTTTCTTACGGTGTCAAGAAGCTTTTCGGCAAAGCCTTTGCCGTTCATATCTATAAACTGATCCGCCACGGCATAAGCCTTTATTCCCATTGCGAGGTTTACGACATGAACGATCTGATTCCAGTTGCGGTCAAAATCGGTTGTCGTAAAGTTGTCTATCAGCAGCTTGTAGTTCATTCCCTCAATGGCAATGTTGCGCGCGAGATTTTTGATCCACTGCTCGGGACGGCGGTCATAAAGCCAGGCAAGGGGGATGAATGCCTCGTACCAGCGGGCGGCACCCCATCTTGAAATGGTCTGGAATCTTATGTGATCTTTGAAGTTGTCAAAGGCTCTGTAAAGAGCTTCCTCAATGCGCTCGTCACCGGAGCATTCTGCGTAAACCACAAGAGCTTTGGCAATAATAAAGAGTGCCCATGTGTCGTAGTTGGCGCGCTCCTGATCGGTGCAGGGGCAGATCCAGCCGTCCTCACACTGGCGGTCAAGTATTCCGTCGACATATTTTTTTGCGCGCGCTTTCATATCGTCGTCATCAAGGAGCCATGCCAGCGGAACGAATCCGTCGAGCCAATAGGGGACGCGCTCCCAGCCTTCACTGTCTCCGCCTATCCATTTTGAATCGCGGATATCCGGCCAAACCTTGTCAAGGTTTCCGACAAGGCCCGATGCCTCTATTTCGAGCTGCCTTTTAAGCCAGCCCGAAGGCTTTATCTCGTTTGTCGTAAAGTGCTTATATACGGCATTGTTCATTTCTGTCACTCCGTTTTCATTGATTTATGGTACCGTCGGCAGGACAAGGGTAAACACGCCCGCCGTCGTGCCTTTGCTGCGCTTTTGACCCTGCTTCACATCGTTTCGGAGGCGGGTGTTCCGGAGTTCCCCCGTGAGGGGCATCTTCCGAGCGCTTTGCGCGGCACGGTCTTCACTTTTAATTGTACAGATATGTACAACAAAATCAATACTAAAATACCGAAATAATCTTGCAAAAATCGACCAAAATGTGATAAACTGAAACTGACGGAGGACGCGCGATAAATGCAGGTTGAGTCATAAGCTTTTTTAAGTCGGAAAGGTATTGTCCTATCGGGCCGATACAATAATATCGTAAACGGGGGTGTATACAAATGATGCTTGATATGAACGCATTGCCGTTGTATTGCGAAAGCGCATTTCGAAGCTTTTATAAGCATGAGCATCATGTGTCGAGGATCTTCGACAGGGATGTGCTGATCATCGGGTTCGGGGGCATACTCAGATTTGAAGAGAACGACACGCCGGTGTCGGTGCACACCGGAGAGTATTACATTCAAAGGCGCGGTCTTGTCCAAACGGGCAAGTCGGAAAGCGACCTGCCGCGGTATTACTATATACATTTTCACGGCAAGTTCCGTGATGACGGCAGGGGACTGCCGCTTAAAGGAACCGTTGATACGGAAAGGATAATGCCGCTGATCGACAGACTTCATGCATCCGAGGTCGGATCCTCAACCGCGGTCGAGAAACATGCCCATTTTTATAACATATTGAGCGAGATCATGAGCAGCAGGGACAATGCCGACGACATTTCAACCCGTGCGGCAAAGTATATCTCCGAGAATGCCGCATCGAAAATATCGCTCTCGGAGGTGTCCGACAGACTCGGATATACCGAGGACTACATTATCCGTCAGTTTAAGAAGAGATACGGCGTCACCCCTCACGAGTATCTGATCGATCTGAGGATAAACAACGCAAAGCAGCTTCTTATCACCACCGACAGAAGCGTCTCCGCGATAGCGTATGAGTGCGGATATTCCGATGTCGCCGCCTTTTATAAGGCGTTCTCCAAGAGAACGGGTCAAAGCCCGACCGAATACAGAAAGAACTGTATCATGGGTATGTTCTGATACCTGAAAGCAGAAAAAATCAGGTTTTCGGTATTGATATAATAAAATTTAAGTACTATAATAGAATGGCTGCCTGCGTTTTCTTGTCTTCGCCGCCGCATCGGCATGACGGAACGCCCGCAGCCGTAGTTTATGAAAAAAGTATTCGTTAAAAATCAAGCGGCGTTTTGCGCCGCGGGGCATGAGACATAAAAGTCGTTTCCTGTGGGACGGGAGGTTTAACAACATATGGTCAAAAGATTGGCAGGGTCAATAAGGGAATATAAGCGTCCGACAGTCCTGACGCTGATCTTCATAGTTCTTGAAGCGGTCATTGAGGTGTTTATACCCTTCATAACCGCCGAGCTGGGCAACAAAATAAGTGAAGGAGCGTCGGGGAGTTCGACCTTCGGTATATCGGGCGTGCTCGGTACCGGAGGCCTTCTTGTGCTTATGGCGCTTGTATCTCTAATGTGCGGAGGTCTTGCAGGATATACAAGCGCAAAGGCGTCATCAGGCTTTGCAAAGAATCTCCGCAAGGATATGTTTTCGCGCATACAGACATACTCTTTCGGCAACATCGATAAGTTTTCGTCGGCGTCGCTCGTCACGCGAATGACCACCGACATAAACAACGCGCAGATGTCTTATATGATGCTCATAAGAATAGCGGTTCGTGCGCCTTTGCTCCTCATCTTTTCCATAATC
Source organism: uncultured Eubacteriales bacterium (assembly GCA_934408795.1). Taxonomy (GTDB): domain Bacteria; phylum Bacillota; class Clostridia; order Oscillospirales; family Acutalibacteraceae; genus RGIG7384. The sequence goes on along the minus strand of CAKRVQ010000012.1, from coordinate 627 downwards.
GTGGCGTATATTATGGGCGGCGCGCTCGCGACCACATTCGTCGTGATCATACCGGTGCTCACTTTCGGACTGCTCCTGATAGGCAAGAAAGCTATGCCGGCATTCCGCAGCGTATTTAAGAAATACGACAGGCTGAATGAATCGATAGAAGAAAATGTCCGCGGTATGAGAGTGGTCAAGAGCTTTGCCAGAGAGGACTATGAAAAGCAGAAATTCGGTGCCGCCGCAGAGGATATCCGAAAGGATTTCACCCGCGCGGAAAGAATAGTTGCGCTCAATTCTCCTCTTATGCAGACCTGCGTTTATTTCAATATGATATTCGTGATGATCGTCGGCTCAAAGCTGATCATCACGTCGGGCGGCAAGAACATCAACTTCCTTGTTGTAGAGAGAAGTGCGGCGCTTCAGTATCAGAAGCACGTTGTAAACAAGATTGTTTCGCCGGAGGAAAACCAGACCTCGGACGGCTGGAAGTTCTTCTACCGTTCCTACGGTCTGTGCGATGTTTATGACAACAAGACCAAGGGCATTTATCTGCACAAATCAACAACCTAACAAGGCGGGGCGGCTTGCTCCGCCCCTCAAAATCTATTATCAAAGGAGTGAATTCAATGCGTACAATAGGAC
>CAKRVQ010000011.1 GCA_934408795.1 uncultured Eubacteriales bacterium | reverse complement strand
CAGCGAAGACTGTAAAGGGGTTTGTCAAAAATGCGGAAAGGATCTCAATGAGGGCGACTGTGATTGCAAAAAAGAAATTGCAGACCCGCGCTTTCGGAAATTGGGAGATCTTTTGAAAGACCGATAGATAACAATTAAGGAGGTGCTCAGAGATGGCAGTACCGAAGAGAAAAACATCAAAAGCAAGAAAGAACAAAAGGCGTTCAAATGTGTGGAAGCTGGAAGCACCTGCATTGGTAAGATGCCCTCGCTGCGGTGAGTACAAAAGGCCTCACAGACTTTGTGCCGCCTGCGGATACTATAACGGACGGGAAGTCGTTAAGGTCGAAGACTGATCGACTTAGAGCGAAGGGGAAGGTCGGAAGCCTTCTCCTTCGTTTTTTTGTGTCGGAAAAACCCGCTTCACCGATAAAACGAGTGCAAAGGATGAAGAAAGGAGCAGCCAATGTCGGTTAACATAACATCTGTAGATAAAAATTCTCCCGCCGATAAAGCAGGTATCATCGCAGGGGAGATTATTGACAGTATCAACGGAAACGAAATAGTCGATGTGCTGGATTATCGTTTTTATCAAAACGATTCAAATCTCCTTATCGCCTTGCGCGGAAAAGACGGTACTCCGAGGGAGCTAACGGTAATAAAGTATGAGTCGGAAGAACTCGGCTTGGAATTCGACACATATCTTATGGACCGTCAGAAAAGCTGTCGGAATAAATGCATATTCTGCTTTATCGATCAACTGCCGAAGGGTATGCGTGAATCACTGTATTTTAAAGACGATGACTCAAGAATGTCCTTCTTGTTCGGCAACTATATTACCCTTACGAACATAACCGAGCACGAGGTGGACCGCATTATAAAAATGCACATCAGTCCCGTGAACATCTCGGTGCATACAACGAATCCCGAACTGCGGGTCAAAATGATGAAAAACCGATTTGCGGGTGAAGCGTTGTCGGTGCTCTGGCGCCTCTCGGACGCGGGTATCGAACTGAATTGCCAGCTGGTGCTGGTGCCGGGTTGGAACGACGGAGCGGAATTGGTGCGCTCGCTTTCTGACCTTTCCGTGAGGGAAAACATTAAAAGCATCGCCTGCGTCCCGGTAGGCCTTACCGCACACAGAGAGGGACTTCAGGAGCTGCGCCCCTTCACAAAGGAGGAGGCTGCGGCAGTGATCGACACCTGTAACTCCTTCGGGGATGAATGTAAGAAAAAATTCGGATCGCGCAAGATCTATCCGGCGGATGAATTCTTCCTTCTTGCCGAAAGGCCCATTCCCGATGCGGAATACTATGAGGATTTCGCTCAGCTTGAAAACGGTGTCGGTATGTGGGCTTCTACCGACAGTGAGGCCTCGGATGAACTGCAATATGCTAAAAAATTTCTCCCGTTCAGGCGAAATATTTCAGCCGTAACGGGCGAAGCGGCATACCCGCTCATAAAAGATATAGTTGACAGAACCGAGGCAAAATGGCATAATTTAAAATGTACGGTTTACCCTATAAAAAATGAGTTTTTCGGCGGGCATATAACCGTAACGGGACTTGTTACCGCCACCGATATAATCAAGCAGCTTAAAGGTAAAAATCTCGGAAGCGAACTGCTCGTCCCGTCGGTCATGCTGCGAAACGAGGGAGATAAATTCCTTGACGATCTGACCGTGGCGGATATCGAAAGAGTGCTCGGCATTAAGGTGCGCGTCATCGAAACCGATGGCAAAAGCCTTGTCGATGCCCTGCTGAATATTAAAAACTGAGGAGGTGCCGTTGTGGCAAAAGCGATCGTTGCCGTTGTGGGAAGACCGAATGTCGGCAAGTCCACACTTTTCAATAAACTTATAGGAAAACGGCTCTCCATAGTCAATGATACCCCCGGTGTGACAAGGGACCGCATTTTTGCGGACACCGAATGGCGCGCAAGGAAAGTAATGCTCGTCGACACGGGCGGAATAGAACCGAAGACCGACGATGTGATACTTTCCAAAATGAGGGCTCAGGCGGAGCTTGCCATTGAATCGGCAAATGTCATTATTTTTGTATGTGACATTCTCTCCGGCGTTACCGCAGCCGATGCGGAGATCGCCGCAATGCTCCGAAAAAGCGGAAAACCCGTTGTGCTCTGCATAAACAAATGTGATTCGGTGGGCGCCGTATCCGCCGAGCTTTACGAGTTTTATAATCTCGGATTGGGCGACCCGATCCCCGTTTCGAGTGTCCACGGTCACGGAACGGGCGACCTTTTGGACGCGGTGTTTGAACACCTCCCTCCCGACGACGATAATGCCGAAGACGATGAGGTCATCGATGTTGCGGTGATCGGAAAACCGAATGCGGGTAAATCGTCACTCATAAACTATATATCGGGCGAGGAGCGTTCCATCGTTTCGTCGGTTGCGGGAACAACGAGAGATGCCATAGACACTCTTGTTACGGTAAACGGTCAGAAGTATAACTTTATAGATACCGCGGGACTGAGACGAAAAAGTAAGGTCACCGATGAAATAGAAAAATACAGTATACTGAGAGCCCGTATGGCAATAGACAGGGCGAAGGTCTGCGTAATAATGATAGATGCGACCGAAGGGTTCACCGATCAGGACTCAAAGGTCGCGGGTCTTGCTCATGAGGCGGGCAAGGCGGCGATAATAGCCGTCAATAAGTGGGATGCCGTCGAAGGGAAGGACGGCAGAACAATGGACGGCATGAGAAAGTCATTGATGAACGACTTTTCTTTCATGCCGTATGCGCCGATAATCTTTATATCTGCCAAGACGGGACAACGGGTGGACAGACTTTTTGAACTCGTGAAATTCGTGAATGAGCAGAATTCAATGAGGATTGCCACAGGTATGCTCAATAAGGTGCTTGCGGACGCCACGGCGCGCGTTCAGCCGCCGACGGATAAAGGAAAGCGACTTAAAATATACTATATAACGCAGGCGTCGACAAATCCTCCTACATTTGTCTGCTTCTGCAATCGTGAAGAGCTGTTTCACTTTTCTTATCAGCGCTATCTTGAAAACTGTATCCGCTCCACATTCGGACTTGAGGGTACCCCCGTGAGATTTATAATCAGAGAGCGCGGGGACGGAAAGGCATAAAAGGGGAGATGTTTATTTTGACACCCGGCATAATATATGCCGTTGCGGCGGTAATAGGCTCATACGCCTTGGGAAGCCTTAACTTCGCAATAATAATATCGGGCATATTTATGAAACGCGATATAAGAAAATACGGAAGCGGAAACGCCGGCGCCACCAATATGGCGCGTACAATGGGACTGCTGCCCGGAATAATCACATTGGTGCTCGATATGGCAAAGGGAGCTGCCGCGGCGTATAGCGGAGGGCTCGCCTTTTCGATCCTCGGAAGCAGTATCGGCGCGGATTGGCTGAACGCCGTGACAGGCGGCCTGTTTTGCGGACTTTTATGTGAGATAGGGCATATGTTCCCGCTCTTTTTCGAATTTAAGGGCGGAAAAGGCGTCGCCACGGTTGCAGGCATATTGGCAGTCAGCGACTGGAGAGTTTTCTTGTGCGTCCTTGCGGTATTCATTGCCTTCTTCATTCCCAAAAGGATAATTTCAATGGGCTCGGTTACCGCAGCGTTCAGCGTCCCGTTTATATGCTTCCTCTTCTGCGATAGGACTTCTTGCGCGGATGTCGTGATAGTCACGGCGCTCGGTGCGCTTATAGGCGGACTTGTTATAATAAAGCATAAGGATAATATCAAAAGACTTATCAAAAGGGAAGAAAAACCGATTACCTTCAAAAAATAAGCGAGGTGTGCGAAGGTGTCAAATATATCAATTCTCGGCTGCGGCGGCTGGGGAATGGCGCTTGCCGTTACCGCACTTAAGGCGGAAAACAGTGTTAAGATGTGGTCCTGCTTCAAAGAAGAAGCGGAGCGGCTCGGAAATACCCGAAAAAACGATAAACTGCTTCCGGGCATAACATTGCCGCAGGATATATATGTGACAGATAACCTGTCCGAGCTTGACGGTGCCGATATGACAATCCTCGCCGTCCCCTCGTTTGCGATCAGAGAGACCGCGTCCTCGATAAGATCGACCGACCACGGTATAATCGTGAATGTCGCAAAGGGACTTGAAAAGGGGAGCGATCTCCGCCTCTCGCAGGTCATCCTCTCCGAATTGCCGTCAGCAAGGGTCGTTACCTTTTCGGGACCCACCCACGCAGAAGAGGTCGCAAGGGGAATACCTTCGACGATAGTGGCATCGTCAACCGATACGGTGGCAGCAAACGAAGTCCAGTCGGCACTCTCGTGCGACAGTCTTCGTATATATACAAACGATGATGTCGTGGGAGCCGAACTCGGAGGAGCTTTTAAGAATGTAATAGCCGTTGCCGCAGGTATCATCGACGGACTCGGATGCGGGGACAACACCAAAGCCGCACTCGTCACAAGGGGACTTGCCGAAATAACAAGACTCGGCGTTGCCATGGGCGCCAGACCGACGACTTTTTTGGGACTTACGGGACTCGGCGACCTTGTCGTCACCTGCACATCGGAGCACTCGAGAAACCGCAGATACGGGAGACTCGTCGGCTCGGGAAGAGACCCGAAGGAGGCGCTTTCGGAAGTCGGAACGGTGGAAGGATATTATGCAGCTGCGGCAGCGGTGGATGTGGCCGAAAAGCTTGGCGTGGAAATGCCGATATGCAGGGAATGCTACGAGATCATGTATAACAATGCCGACTGTCGGGAGGCTTTGAAGATACTTATGAACCGCCCGAAAAAAACCGAGAGTGAGTTTTGATATGCCCGTGAATTTGGATATTAAAACGGAAGACCGCACTGACAATGCGAACAAGCGTAAAAGCGGATCGACCCGCGGCAAAACAAACTGCCCTCGCTCCGACAAGACATATCCGACGGGCTCGGATAAAGCATACGCGGCAGACATAAACAAAACATACGGAACGGGTACAAGCAGAGCATACGGAGCGGCGGGATCCGACAAAACAGGCCGATCTGCCAAAGAAAACAAAAGGGTAAAGGAAAGAGCAAAGGCCGAGAGGCTCATACTGTCCGTTTGCGCCGTCATATGCGTGGCGGCGTTCGGCTTCTTTTTGAAGCAAAAATCCGATGAATCAAAGCTCGATTATTCGGGAATAGGCGAAACGGTCGAAGAAAGAATAGCGGAGACCGCCTCACTGCAGCGCGAACTGTTTATGTACCCGCGCTATGACGGCGACGGTAACGCGGTCAGCGATAAACCGGTAAATATAAATACCGCCGATGCTGCGGAGCTGCAGACGCTCGACGGTATAGGCGAGAAAAAGGCAGCGGCGATCATTGAGTATCGCGAGCAGCACGGAGGCTTTTCTTCGGTGGATGAGCTTACCGAGGTGTCGGGTATAGGTGAAAAGACATTGAATAAGCTGCGCGGAAAGATAACCGTCGAAGACGAAAAGCCGCTTGCGTCGGAATGATCCGATTTTTCGGATATCCGACTTGCTTTAAGTTTACATAACATTTATAAGACATAATGTTGCCGATAGGAGTAAATAATGCCCGAAAACCATGATTATTCAAACCTGCGCAGAGATGTAGTCAGAAAGGTGTTTTCAAACCTTAATGATATGCAATTCAAAGCCGTGGAGGCGATAAACGGCGCGGTCCTTGTTCTTGCGGGAGCGGGAAGCGGAAAAACAACGGTCCTCGTAAACAGAATAGAGAATATGATACGCTTCGGAAATGCCTGCCTTTCCTCCGACGCGCCCTCGGTCACCTCCTCGGAGGCTGCCGCAGCATCGAATTACATCAGCGGTGCGTCCTCCGAAGTGCCGTCGTTTGTCGCGGTCGATCCTATAGAGCCGTATAATATCCTCGCAATAACCTTTACAAACAAGGCGGCAAATGAACTTAAGAGCCGTATCGTAAATAAGATCGGTCCCCGCGGCAACGATGTTTATGCGGGAACCTTCCATTCCGTGTGTTCAAAGATACTCAGGATAGACGGCTCCGCCATAGGCTATACCTCACATTACACCATATACGATACAGACGATCAGAAAAAGCTGATGAAGGAGATCTATAAGGACTTCGATATAGATGAAAAGATGCTCCCTTCAAAGTCGGTTCTGAACGAGATCAGCCGCTCAAAAGACTCGCTGATCACACCTGAGGAGTATGAAAAAACCACAGGATACGACCAACGCAAAAAAATGATATCCGAGATATATAAGGCGTATAACGCGAGGCTGAAAAATGCCGACGCAATGGACTTTGACGACCTTATAGTAAATACCGTCAGGTTGTTTGAGACTGCCCCCGATATACTTGAAAAGTACCGTAACAAGTTTAAGTACATAATGGTCGACGAGTATCAGGATACCAACCACGCACAGTATGTTTTTGTCAGTATGCTCGCCAAAAAATACGGTAATATATGCGTCGTCGGTGATGACGATCAGAGTATTTACCGCTTCAGGGGCGCAACCATAAGAAATATACTTGAGTTTGAGGATGAGTATCCCGACTGTCGGGTCATAAGACTGGAGCAAAACTATCGGTCGACGGGTGTGATACTCGATGCCGCAAACTCGGTCATTGCAAACAATACCGAAAGAAAGGGCAAAAATCTCTGGACCGCGGGAAGCAAGGGCGAGGTAATAGATGTCCATACCGCGGAAGATGACCGTGACGAAGCAAAATATGTTGCGAATAAAATAGAAGACGATGTCAGAAACGGCGGCAGCTTTTCCGATAACGCCGTCCTTTACCGTAAAAATTCGCAGTCGCGGGCGCTTGAAAATCACTTTGCAAGAGCGGGCATCCCCTACAGGATAATCGGGGGCTTCCGCTTCTATGACCGTAAAGAGGTCAAGGATATACTTGCATATCTGCAGCTTATCAACAATCACAACGATACAATAAGGCTCAAAAGGATCGTGAATGAGCCGAAACGCGGAATAGGAGAAAAAACGGTTGCCGACGCCTCCGAGATATCCGCAGCCATAGGTGAGTCGGTATTTGAAGTTATGTGCAATGCACCGAGCCATCCCAAGATATCCCGCTCCGCAGCGGCGATCGGGAGATTTTGCGATCTCATAAACGATCTTACCAAACTTTCCGAGACATCATCGGTTACCGAACTTTGCGAAGCGGTCATCAAGGAAAGCGGGTATGAGACCGCCCTTATCGCGGAGGGCGAGGAAGGCAAGGAGAGACTCGATAACATTCGCGAGCTCGTAAACAGTATCAGGCAGTATGAGATAGAAAACGATGCCCCGTCTCTTTCCGGATTTTTGGAGGAAGTGTCGCTTATCAGCGATATCGACCGCTATGACGCCGAGGCGGATGCCGTCGTTATGATGACCGTCCATTCGGCAAAAGGACTCGAATTCAACAATGTATATCTTGTCGGAATGGAGGAGGGAATATTTCCCGGCACCCAATCCATATATGAAGGCAAGGAGGAACTTGAAGAGGAGCGCCGACTTGCATATGTTGCCATAACGAGAGCGAAAAAACGACTGTATATCACAAATGCATATACAAGATTCGAATACGGGCAGACGACCCGCAACCTTCCCTCGCGTTTTCTTGAGGAGATACCTTCCGATCTTTGCAAGGTCTCATCGGGCGTTATGGGAGCGGGAATGTTCGGGGCGTCGATAAAGTTTTCCGACGGTGAAGACAGGCGCACATATTCCGCAGCGGGAAACCGCGGCGGATATCGGAGCAATCGCAGCGAATACGGCGATCGCAGCAGCTACGGCGACCGCAGCGGGTACGGCGACCGCAGCGGGTACGGCAGTCGCGGCGGATACGGCGGCAGCCGAGACGGCAGAGAAAACGGCTACGGATACGGATACGGCAGCGGCGGCAGTTACGGTGTTAACGGCGGCAGAGAAGGCTTCACGACCGTCGGTAATCGGACGGCGGGAAGATCTTCTTCATATCAAACCGCAGGCAGAACAAATGCGGGCGGATATACCCCGAAGCCCGCTGCACCGAAGATTTCCTTCTCGGCGGGAGAAAGGGTAAAGCACGGAATATTCGGCGAAGGCGTCGTTCTTTCGGCTGAGCCTATGGGAAATGACACCCTGCTTCGTATATTGTTTGACAATGTAGGGGAAAAGAAGATAATGGCGAATTTCGCTAAACTCGAAAAAATCTGACAGGGAGCGTAAGAATGTTCAGAATAGCAGAAAAGCGGTATTTGAACGACAATGTCGTCTATATGGAAATAGAGGCGCCCTATATAGCCGCGAAGGCGCAGGCGGGTCAGTTTATAATATTCAGGGTAGACGAGTTCGGCGAGCGCATACCGCTGACAATAGCGGATTACGATCGCGAAAAGGGAACTGTCAGCATTATTTTCCAGATCGTCGGTTTCTCGACTAAGCAGCTTGCCTCACTCTCAAAGGGAGATTACATTGCCGACTTTGTCGGCCCGCTCGGCAGACCCACCGAGTTCGGAAATGCAAAAAAAGCAATAGTGATAGGCGGCGGTGTGGGATGCGCGATCGCTTATCCCCAGGCAAAGGCGCTGCACGCTATGGGGGTTGAGACCGATGTTATAGCCGGCTTCAGAAATAAGGATATCGTCATACTTGAAGATGAAATGAAAAAGGTATGCTCCAGACTCTTTATTACCACTGACGACGGCAGCTACGGCAGGAAAGGCTTCGTCACCGATGTCCTGAAGGAGCTTTTGGAAAACGGGGAGTACGACCTTGTTATAGCAATAGGACCTATCCCCATGATGAAGTTTGTTTCGCTTACCACAAAACCTTACGGAGTAAAGACCGTTGTCAGCCTGAACCCGATCATGATCGACGGAACGGGAATGTGCGGCGGATGCCGTGTCACCGTGGATGGGGAAACAAAATTCGCCTGTGTTGACGGGCCCGACTTTGACGGACATAAAGTGGATTTCGACAGCCTTATGAAGCGCAACGGCTTCTACCGTGAGTATGAGCAAAAGGCAAGAGATCATGAATGTCGATTGATGAGGTATGATAACAATGGCTGATATGTCACCGAAAAAAACACCCGTGTCTGAGCAGGCACCCGATGTAAGAAATAAAAACTTTGAAGAAGTTTGCCTCGGATACAGTGAATCGGAGGCCGTGAAAGAGGCGGGGCGCTGCCTCGGCTGCAAAAACCGCCCCTGCGTCGGCGGATGCCCCGTGGGGGTAAAGATCCCCGATTTTATCGCTAAGATCCGTGAGGGAGATTTTGAGGGAGCATATTCCGTGATCTCGGAGGATTCGTCATTGCCGGCGGTTTGCGGCAGGGTCTGCCCGCAGGAAAACCAGTGTGAAGGCAGATGCGTCCGAGGCATAAAGGGCGAACCGGTTGGAATAGGCAGGCTCGAACGGTTTGCCGCCGATCATCATATGAAAAACGGAACCGAAGAGGCGGCGGATGTCAAGCCGAACGGAATAAAGGCAGCGGTGATAGGGGCGGGACCCTCGGGGCTCACCTGCGCGGGCGACCTTGCAAAGCTCGGATATGATGTCACCGTGTTTGAAGCATTCCATACGGCGGGAGGAGTGCTGGTCTACGGCATTCCCGAATTTCGCCTGCCGAAAAAGATAGTGGCGACAGAGGTCGAAGGACTTAAAAAACTCGGTGTCAAAATAATGACCGATATGGTCATCGGCAAGGTCCTGTCGGTCGACGAGATAATGGATATGGGCTATAAAGCCGTATTCATTGGCTCGGGTGCAGGTCTGCCGTCCTTCCTCGGAATAGAGGGTGAGGACAGTGTCGGCGTCTACTCGGCAAACGAGTTTCTGACAAGGATCAACCTGATGAAGGCATACCGCGACGAGTACGATACGCCGATACATAAGGCTCGCGCCGTTGCCGTCTGCGGCGGCGGAAATGTAGCAATGGATGCCGCAAGATGCGCAAAGCGTCTCGGTGCAGAGCATGTCTATATCGTTTACAGGCGTTCGCTCGATGAGATGCCTGCACGAAAAGAAGAAGTTCATCACGCAATGGAGGAGGGCATTGAATTCAAGTTGCTCTGCAACCCCACGAGGATCCTTCACGGCGATGACGGTGTCATAACCGGTATGGAGTGCATTGAAATGGAGCTCGGCGAACCGGATGCATCCGGCAGACGCCGCCCGATTCCGAAAAAAGGATCGGAATTTGTGCTTGATGTGGATGCCGCAATAATGGCAATAGGCACCTCTCCCAACCCGCTGATACGCACAACCACTACCGGAATAGAGGCAAACGCAAGGGGCTGCCTGGTCGTTGACGAAAACTTAATGACGACCAAAACAGGGGTATACGCCGGCGGAGATGCAGTTACAGGTGCCGCGACGGTGATCCTTGCAATGGGTGCGGGCAAGCAAGCCGCAAAATCCATACATAAATACCTGTCGGAACAATCAAAATAGCCGACCGAAAAAAGGTCAACGGCCCCGGAAAGCATCGCTTTTGCAGTGCCCCGGGGCTTTTTTACTGCTTTTCTCCGACTTTCCGCCGCCCACCGCCGCGCACGGATGCGCGCGCCGACGGGCGGCTTGTCTGTCGCCTGCCGTAAGCAATCGCCCCACCGATAATCTCATTGCGCCCACGCGCCGAAGGCGCACGGGCGCGTACGCGGCGCACCCTGCGCGCCGCGCCCGCATAACGCTCGTGCCTCCGCCTCCGCGGCGCACCTTGCGCGCCGCGCCAGCATCACGCTCAGATCTCTGCCTCTGCGCCGCACCCGCATCACACCTCGGTCCCGCTGTCTCGATACACTCGCCGTACTCTGTGGCTCTCGCTCCGCGGCGCACCCTGCGCGCCGCGTCTGCATCACGCTCGTGCCTCCGCCTCGGCGGCGCACCTTGCGCGCCGCCCGCTTCATCCCGGGACTTTGGTAAAATCGCACGGATTCCCCTTTTCGGCGGACTCCTAAAATGTTGAAAATTACCCGTAAAAAACTATTGACAAAAGTTCGCCGCGGTTCTATAATACTAACAGGTTAGCAAGAGCTAACTGCGAAGAGTCCGCTCACATAAGCGCCGCTTTTCGTGAAAGGATGTCGATGTAATATGCCGCTGGTGTTTGCAACTCCGGGCGAAGAAAACATAATCAAACGCGTTTCGGGATCACCCGAGGTCAAAAAACACCTTGAAGATCTCGGATTCGTACCCGGTGCCGTTGTCACGGTCATAAATACGATAGGCGGTAACGTTATAGTCAATGTTAAAGAAGCGCGTGTCGCGGTCAGCCGCGAGATGGCGCAGAGAATATTTATCTGAACGGAGGGAATAGGCGCATGAAAACTCTTAGAGAGGCAAAGGTGGGGGAGACTGTAAAGGTCACCAAGCTCTGCGGCGAGGGCGCGGTAAAACGCCGCATTATGGATATGGGCATCACAAAGGGTGTCGATGTTTATATCCGTAAGGTTGCACCGCTCGGCGATCCGGTCGAAGTTACCGTCAGGGGCTATGAGCTCTCGCTTCGTAAGGCGGATGCCGAAATGGTCGAGGTCGAATAATCTCGGTCGTTGTTTAAGTTTTCGTAATTTTTCAGTACTGGGTTAGTTAAAACTAACCAAAGGAGACGAAAGAAAGTATGAGTATTAAAATCGCCCTTGCGGGTAACCCTACCTGCGGTAAAACAACACTGTTTAACGCACTTACGGGCGCAAACCAGTTTGTCGGTAACTGGCCCGGAGTTACCGTCGAAAAAAAGGAAGGTAAGCTGAAAAAGCATGACGGCGTTACGGTTGTCGACCTTCCCGGCATCTACTCGCTCTCACCTTATACACTTGAAGAGGTCGTTGCGAGAAACTTCCTTATAGAAGAACGCCCCGATGTTATCCTTAATATCATCGACGGAACGAACCTTGAGCGTAACCTTTACCTCACCACCCAGCTGACAGAGCTCGGCATTCCGGTCGTTATCGCCGTTAATATGATGGATGTCGTAAAGAAAAACGGGGATAAGATAAACATTGCAGAGCTTGAAAGAGAGCTTGGATGCAAGATCGTCGAGATATCCGCTCTTAAAGGCACGGGCATAACCGAGGCCGCAGATGCTGCAGTCGAAGCTGCAAACAAGAAAACCAAAACAGTTCCCATGCATACCTTCTCGGGAACCGTTGAGCACGCTATCGCTCATATCGAAGAGGCTGCCCTCCATTCAATGCCCGAAGAGCAGCAGCGCTGGTACGCTATCAAGATCTTTGAGAGAGATGATAAGGTTCTTGAAAAGCTGAAACTTCCCGCAGAGACGCTGGCACATATCGAAACCGATATAGCCGCTGCGGAAAAAGAGCTTGATGATGATGCCGAGAGCATAATCACCAATGAGCGTTATGTTTACATAGCAAGCATAATAAAGGGCTGCTACAAGAAGAGAGATGCAGGTAAGCTTACCGTTTCGGATAAGATCGACCGCGTTGTAACAAACAGATTTGCAGCGCTCCCTATTTTCGCAGTCATAATGTTCCTTGTTTACTACATCTCGGTCACCACTGTCGGCACATGGGTCACCGATTGGACGAATGACGGCCTATTCGGAGAAGGATATCACCTCTTCGGAATAGGAACCTCCGACTACGATAACGATATGAACGAATATGCCAAGGAGCATATTTGGACCGACGATGTCGTTGCAACCGTAAAGGCGGCAGTCGACAAGGGAACCGTCGGTGCCGAGGATATCCTCGCAGCTATCGAGGATGAAGATTTCGGCGCCTTTGACGAAGCATACGGAAGCTATGCGGATTCCCTGAAAGAAGAAGGTTTCGATATCTCGGCTGCATATGATGCCGCAATGGAATCGGACGATGTTCCCGATACAACGACCTACGGCGTATGGGTGCCCGGCGTTCCGGTGCTTGTAGGCGACGGCCTTGATGCCGTCAATTGCCCCGAGTGGCTTAACGGACTTATCCTTGACGGTATAGTCGGCGGTGTCGGCGCCGTTCTCGGATTCGTTCCTCAGATGTTCGTTCTGTTCTTCTTCCTCGCATTCCTTGAATCCTGCGGTTATATGGCGCGTATAGCCTTCATTATGGACCGTATCTTCCGTAAGTTCGGCCTGTCCGGTAAATCCTTCATACCGATGCTCATAGGCACCGGATGCGGCGTTCCCGGTATAATGGCTTCGCGTACCATTGAAAACGAACGCGACCGCAGAATGACCATAATGACAACAACATTTATCCCCTGCGGAGCAAAACTCCCGATAATCGCACTTATCGCATCTGCACTGTTCCACGGCGCATGGTGGGTCGCACCGAGTGCATACTTCGTCGGTGCCGCTGCGATCATCATATCGGGTATCATGCTTAAGAAGACAAAGATGTTCGCAGGAGATCCCGCTCCGTTCGTTATGGAGCTTCCCGCTTACCACTGGCCCACACCGTCAAACATCTTCCGTTCAATGTGGGAGCGCGGTTGGTCGTTCATCAAGAAAGCCGGAACCATCATCCTTCTTTCTTCGATCATCATCTGGGCGGGCAGCGTGTTCGGAAAGCTTCCGTCCGGCGGTTTCGGATTCAGCGCCGATATGGAACTTGAGGACAGCATCCTCGGAATCATAGGCGGTGCCGTAAGCTGGATCTTCGCTCCTCTCGGATTCGGCAACATAAAGGCGACAATAGCTACAATAATGGGCCTTGTCGCTAAGGAAGAGGTCGTCGGAGTGTTCGGAGTCCTCGACTTCGAAGGAATGTCAAAGCTTGCAGCTTACTCGTTCCTCCTCTTCAACCTGCTTTGCGCACCTTGCTTCGCGGCTATCGGCGCTATCAAGCGTGAGATGAACTCCGCTAAGTGGACCTGGTTCGCGATCGGATATCAGTGCGTGTTTGCCTACTGCGTATCATTCGTCGTCTACCAGATCGGCAGCGTGTTCGCAACAGGCGTGATAAATTGGCTGGGTCTTGCAGTGGCAGCTCTCATTCTCGCTTTCGCGATCTATATGATTGCAAAGCCGTACAAGGCAGCTACCAAGCTCACAATTAAGTAATAGGAAACAATGAATATCGGAAGTGATCTTATATGATTGAATGGTTGTCAAATAACTACCCCACGATAATCATATGCGCGGTTCTTGCCGCCGTCATCGCATTGATAATCGTCAAGATGGTAAAAGACAAGAAGA
>CAKRVQ010000010.1 GCA_934408795.1 uncultured Eubacteriales bacterium | reverse complement strand
GAGTAAAGGAGCGGAAAATGAGCATTAACGGAATTGCGGTAATCATACCGTCGCTTGATCCCGACGAAAAGCTGATGCGTACCGTTGAGGGTCTGGAGGCGGTAGGCTTTAATGATATACTGATCGTTGATGACGGAAGCAAACCAGAAAACGCCCGCTTTTTTCCCGATGAGACCGAGCATCCGTCCTGTACTGTGCTCCGCCATCGCCGAAACAGAGGAAAGGGAGCAGCGCTTAAAACCGCCTTCAGATACATTCTTAACAACCGACCCGATGTGACCGGGGTCGTCACCGCCGACGGAGACGGTCAGCACGCGCCCGAGGATGTGCTTGCCTGCGCCGAGAGGATGCAGTCGGAGGGCAAGGTCGTGCTCGGCTGCCGCAATTTCAGTCTTAAAAATGTACCGGCGAGAAGCCGATTCGGCAACCGGATGACATCTTTTGTGCTTAAACTGTTCTGCGGCATCCGCCTTTCGGATACGCAAACAGGATTAAGGGCGATCCCGCGCTCTTATCTCGCGAGATTGAAGGAAGTGCGCGGCGAGAGGTTCGAATACGAGACAAATATGCTGATCTGCTTTAAGCAGGAGGGGATACCCTTTGTCGAGCAGAGGATCAGAACCGTTTACATAGAGGAAAATAAGTCCTCGCATTTCAGACCCTTTGCCGATTCGGTGAGGATATATCGCTTTATATTTGCCTACTGCTTCTCATCCCTGGGCTCGGCACTTGTCGATGAGGGCGTCTTCTATCTTTTGTCGCTCTTTGTCAACTTCGGCGGACTTACAAAGCTGTTCAATGTTGCGGCGGCAAGACTGGTTTCATCGCTCTTTAATTTCACCATAAACAGAACAAAGGTCTTTTCCGGCAGGGAAACGGTCGGAAGATCACTCGCAAAATACTACGCTTTGGCGATCCCTCAGATGCTTGTATCCACCCTGTTGCTTTATGTCGTGACAGGGCTTTTGGGATTGACGGGACTTAACCTCGGCGCAGGACTCACCACCGTCATAAAAGCGGTGATAGATACGGTCCTATTCTTCGTAAGTTTCCGCATCCAGCAGCAGTGGGTGTTCAACAAAGCAAAAGAGGAGAAAGGAAAACAGATGAAAAAGCAGACTGAAAAGCTTACCGTCGGACGCATTGTGAGAAGAACGCTGCTTTGCATATTCACCGCAATTATGGCGTTCGTGCTGACACTGTTCACGCTTTGCTTCGTGCTCGCTCACGGTCCGAGCGTTACAATAAGAAATAAACTCGTGCTTTCCGCCAAACAGGCGAGCGCCACCAAGTGGGTGCCGGGTCTGTTTTTGAGTAAGGAAACGGTCGATAAGATCGTTGAGGATTCCAAGCGCGTGAGCACCGATGTCGTCGATATAGGTGATATCGGCAATGATATCACAGAGGACGAATGGTCAAAAGCCAAGGACGGCGTGCTCTACTACGATATCAACGGTCCGACATATAAGGCGTATCTCCTTATAATCAAGGACCCGTCAAGGGTCAGCTTGGGCGTCTCATCAGATAATTTCAAATCGGCTTCGGCAGGTGCGAGATTCTATGAAATAGCCGAAAAATATAATGCCCTGATCGCCCTTAATGCGGGTGAATTTGAGGATATCGGCGGCGTAGGCTCGGGCGCGAGACCAATGGGAATAACATATTCGGGCGGCAAACTCGTCTGGAACGACGGCGCTACAAACCGAACCTATATAGGATTCGATAAGGAAAACCGACTTATCGTGCGCGAGGGCATGACGGTCGACGAAGCAAACAGACTCGGCATCCGCGATATGGTCGCATTTCAAAATAACAATGTGCTTATAGAGCGTGACGGCCAAAGCGTCAAGGTCCACTATAAGGAGGGCGATAACGGAACCGCGCAGCGTACCGCTATCGGTCAGCGCGCCGACGGATCGGTCATAATGCTCGCAACCGATGGAAGAACGGCTTCAAGTCTCGGCGCAACCCCTTCGGATGTCATAGGAATAATGCTTGAATACGGCGCCGTTTCCGCTGCAATGCTTGACGGCGGAAGCTCGACTCTGATGTATTACAGAGACTATTTCAATCTCTATGATCTTGATACGAATCTGCTTGATCAGTATCAGAAAATGGGTCTTGTCAACAAATATAAGGCATTCACGACCCCCAGAAGGATACCGACATATTTTATCGTTAAGTAAAGGAGAAAACGACCGTGTCAAAGTTTTATAAAATATACCTGTCCGTCGTCGGAGCGTTTCTCGTTTTGCTCGTGATAGGTTCGGTCATCCTCACTACGGTGCTTTCAAGCTATGAGAGCAGCGTTCCGAAAAATGTTGCCGAACTGTATTTTAACGATTATGTGCTTACATATAATTTCGCGGCTTTGAGGGGCGAGGACTCCGAGTTCGAAAGCGCGGATGTCATAAATGCCGCCTGCAAGGAAAAATATGAGGGCAGGGAATTGACCCTTATCGCTGCAAAATCCGCGACCGACGGCTCGCAAGGGTACATAGTAAAATGCGGCGACGAGAGAGTACTGTCCTTCTCGGTTGATAAATCGGGCGAAAAGACCGCATACGGATTCGAAAAATATAAGATCGGCAAGGTGAGCTTTGCTTTCACCGATGACATAAATATCCGCGCCCCCGAAAACTGCACCGTTTATCTCAACGGTAAAGCGCTGGGAGAAGCGCAATAGCTTGAGGTCAAAGAAGAGGGTGAGAAGATCAAGCTGCCCGACGGTCTGACCCCGATAAAGTATGTTTCTTACAAGGTCGACGGGATCGTTGCGGAGCCCTCGGTGACTGCTTCGACGGCGGACGGCAGTTCTCTTCCCGTCTCCTACAGTGAGACCGCAAAACTTTATGAGATCAAGCTCGGCTCGGATTCCGCGCTCAGCGATAAGTATACCGAATATGTAATTACCGCCACGAAAAATTATGCTACTTATATGGCGGACGACGGGTACTTCGGTATGATCACCAAGTATTTTGAACCCGGAACCGATACATACAATTACATTAAGGATACATCGGTGTCGTTTGTCTGGGATCATGACAGTTATACATTTACCGACACATGGGCAGGAGAGTTCGTGGAGTACAGTGACACCGTGTTTACCTGCAGGGTCAAAATGACACAGAACCTGTTTTTGAGAAACAAGGAGCCGTATCACGACTATATCGATCTTACACTTACAATGCACAAAACGGGAGGCACATATTTGATCTATAACATAAAAAACAACGGGTGAGAAAAATGGCGGAATGGATAACAAATATCGATCTTTCGATACTCGACTGGATACAGGAACACCTGAGGTGTGCATTCCTTGACCGCTTTTTTCCCATTGTCACCGTCTTCGGTGATAAGGGATTGTTCTGGATCGCGGTCGCCTTGGTCCTCATCTGCATCAAAAAGACGAGAAAGACGGGCGTAATGATGGGAGCGGCGCTTCTTATCGGCGTAATACTCGGAAACGGGATCATTAAAAATGTCGTGGCGAGGACAAGACCTTATGATTTCCCCGGAGTGGAGATAGACCTGCTCGTAAGCAGACTGAGCGACTTTTCTTTCCCCTCGGGTCATACACTTGCTTCATTCGAATGCGCAACGGTTTTGATGTGCAGGGATAAAAGACTCGGGATCCCCGCCCTTGTTTTGGCGGTGATGATCGCCCTGTCCCGTCTGTATCTTTACGTTCATTTTCCGTCCGATGTTTTGGCGGGAGCGATCCTCGGGACGGGAATAGGCTTTTTTGCAGTCTTTATTGTCGGCAAGATCTGGAATTCGGCGGAAAGACGCATATCTGAGAAACGAAATAAAGGTAATTGAGGCGGACGACAAAGTTTAAGGTGAGCCGAAAACTTCCGCTTTACGGTCGCTCACGGAGCACGGGATTCGGAAGAACACCCGACCGATGGATAACGGTTTAACGAACAATCGCCCGACGAACAACTGCTTGGCAAACAGGATGCCGACGGGGAAGATGCCGATGAACAAGATATCGACGAGCAGGGTGCTGCGACCCGCAATGTATCGGACACGGTCCCTTCTCCGCTGACGGTAAGGTATAAAAACAGCGCAGTGAAGGCGGCAAATGCCGCCGTGAAGAATATAAGAAGTGATAAAAGCAATCGCTTTTCCCACGGTTTCATCTTATTTTGTCAGCTCCTTTTTACGCCGAAGACCGAGATTCCGCCGATTGCCGTGAAGACTTTCTTAACATCGGGAGATCTGTTCGGCTTTACTTTTGGACTTTAATGTGCTATTATTAAATATATGTTTTTTGAACAGGAAACGGAGTTGAAAAATATGGCAGAGAACGAATTTCTTGAGTATAAGGGCAGACCCATCGTGAGAAACGGCAATGTCGTTTATTACGGAAGCTCTTCGGAGAAGTTCATCATAAAGATGACCGTGCTTTCGGAAAAGAAGGCGGGCGATAAAAACATTGCCGACAGGATAACGGTTCAGCTTTTATCTACCGATACCACCCTTGAGCCGCAGGCTCGGGTCGTCAAGACGAGTGAAAAGAACGGTTTTTACAGTGCGCTTGACATCGGCGTTGTTTGGCTTGAAAGAGCACTTAAAAAATGAGATGAACGGGTTCGCGGGCTGCGAACCGCAAATATAGCGCCCGCGGACCTGTGTCTTTTTACACTGCGTTTTTTCTGCGGACGGGTGAAGAAGTCTCGGTGCCCGACCGTGAAAGCTTGCGCGATCGCGATTTCGATTTCACGGCTTCGCTGACTATCTTCGCTTATTATGTTTCTTTTATCATGTTTCGCTATATTGCGGTCCCGCGGTTTTGCGGGTAAATATCGTGAAAAATATGAGGGGGTTTATCGATGAAAAAAATCAGGGAGTTTTTTAAGCGAAAAAATGTAACGCTTTCGCCCAAACTCTATTTTGTGGATGTAATGGGAACTATGGCGCTGGGACTTTTTGCGTCCCTCCTGATAGGAACCATTTTTTCCACTCTCGGGAAATACACGGGGTGGGAATTCCTAAATGAACTTGCGGGATATACAAAGTCGGCAACGGGTGCCGCACTCGGAGTTGCCATAGCATATAAACTTTCCGCGCCTCCGCTTGTTTTGTTCAGTGCCGCGGCGGTCGGAATCGCCGGCAACGGGATGACGACGGAGTTTATGCTCGGCGGAGAACTCAAGAGCATTTCCGCGGGTCCTGCGGGTGCCTTCTTCGTCGTGCTTGTTGCGGTCGAACTCGGAAAGCTCGTTTCGAAAGAAACAAAGGTCGACATTCTTGTCACCCCCACGGTCACCGTGGCTTCGGGAATCGCGCTTGCAAAACTGATCTGCCCCGGCATTGCCTATTGTATGTATTGGCTCGGGTACTTTATCAATACCGCGACCGAAATGCAGCCTGTTATTATGGGAATAATAATTTCCGTGGTCATAGGTATGATACTTACACTTCCCATAAGCAGTGCCGCTATATGCGCAATGATAGGAATATCGGGAATCGCGGGCGGTGCGGCAGGAGCAGGCTGCTGCGCGCAGATGGTCGGATTTGCGGTCATCAGCTATTCGGTAAACGGTATGTCGGGACTGATAGCCCAAGGACTCGGGACCTCTATGCTCCAAATGGGTAACATCGTAAAAAATCCCAGAATATGGATCGCGCCGACTCTCGCTTCGGCAATAACAGGTCCTATTTCTTCCGCAGTCTTCGGATTGAAGTGCACCGGCGTTTCGGCAGGAATGGGAACCTGCGGTTTGGTCAGCCCGATAGATATGATCGCATCGACCGAAATGAACACCTTCAGATGGGTTGGGTTATTGCTCGTCTGCATTGTTCTGCCTGCGGTGTTGTCTCTTATAGTCAATACAGTCCTTCTCCGCCTCGGCTGGGTCAAAAAAGAGGATTACAAGCTGGCTCTGTAGAGAAGGAGTCGGTGGACCGCTCCTTTATAGTGAGAAAAAGAAAAGAAAAAACGCCGCCCGTCGGAGCACTTACAGTGCTTCGGTGGGCGGCGAAGTTTTTTATATATCGGGATTCGGTCATTGCTTTTTTCGGCGGGTGTTTATAAGTTACTCCCGGCTTTTTGCGGGAGCCTGACTTTGAACCTGCTCTGAGTGCGTTTGAATTTGTTCCATATCGACCGAGACGGCTTTCAAAAGCTTTGCGTCATCGGCAATATGGCTGATCATCAATATCGGTTTGTCCCCGAATTTTTCGAGTATGAGCCTTGCTGCGGTCTCACGGTTCTTTTCGTCGATCCCGTTGAAAGGTTCGTCAAGAACGATCGCATCGGCATCGAAATTGAGTGCGCGCAAAAGTGCGACCCTTCGCCTCATTCCGCCGCTCAGCTCGTCGATATGCATATGGGCGATTTCGGACATACCCGCCTTACTGAGCAATTCCCGCGCACCGTCATATGTGCCCGTGACCGATATTTGGCGAAGGACATCACCTGTCTTAAACAGTCGGTCTTCCTGAAATACCGCCGAGATCCGCTTGGGCGCCTTTACCGTTCCGACGCTCGGCTTTATAAGTCCGAGAACAAGCCTTAACACCGTCGTTTTGCCGCAGCCGGACGCCCCGGTTAGGCATACCCTGTCGCCTTCGCCTATGAAGAGGGAAAAGCCGTCCAATACCTGCCGCTCACCGTACGAAAAGGATACATTATTAAGCTCAATTGCCGTTTTTCGCACCCCCTTCGCTTCTTGCCGACTTGCGCCTTCGCGCAATGATCTTTCGCAGCAAAAGTTCGATGACTATGCTCAAAAGCACCGTTACCGCCGTATATGCAAACACATATTCAGTTTCCAAATGCTGCTTTGCGGTGTACAGTCCCTTTCCTATTGAGTATTTCGGCAGGCAGATCACCTCCGCCGCAATGCCGGATTTCCAGCAAAATCCGAGGCATGTGACCGCCGAGGACACCAGCGAAGGGAATACCGCGGGAAATGTTACGAGAAGAAATGTCTTGCCGCGCGAAAAGTGAAAGACACGCGCCGCTTCAAGCAACTCGCCGTCTGTTTTTTCCGCAGAATCCCTCACCGCTTCCCATACGATCGGAACGCCCATAAGAAACGATATGAACGCCGGTAACAGGTCGGTCTTTATCCAAACCAGCGCAAGTATTATAAAAGAGGCAACGGGAGCCGCCCTGACCGCCTTTAACAGAGGTGAAAGCAGTGTGTTAAGCAACGGCACGAACGCAGTCAGAAATCCGAGCACGGCACCTGTGACGACCGCCGCCGCAAATCCTCCGAGCACACGCAAAAGGCTGAGGAGGACCGAGAGACGAAATTTTTCGGAGCCGATCTCGGAAATGATCGCCTTTAAGACCGAAAGAGGAGACGGAACCAGCAGCTCCGTCCCCACGATCATTGCAATAAGCTGCCAAACCGCTATCCAAAAAGCGAATACGGCAACTCCCTTTATTACCTTAGCCGATGTAGTAGAACGCATCATCGGGTATTGCTCCGCCTATCGATTTCGGATTCGCTTCAAAGAGGACCTGAAGGTATCCGCTCAGCTTGGTCTTCATATCGTTGCCTGCACAAAATGCAATGCCGCAGTTGGGTATCGCGCTCAGAGCGATCTCTTCATTTGCTATTATTTCGTAGTTCACGCAGAGCTCGGCGGTCTTGGTGACATCGCTTACCGCGTTTACCGACTTTTCGTATTCCTCAAGGAATTTTGCCACGGCGTTGGGATTGTTCTCGAGAAACTCCGTACGAACGATCACGCAGCCCATCATAAGAGCGCTTTCGGGTGCGACCTTTTCCCATTCCTTGCCGAGAAGGAGGGCTCTTCTTGCGGTGAGAGCTTTTTTGAGAACCGTGCTTGCTGCAGGCTCGGGAACTACTGCGAGATTTATCGCGCCCGATACAATCTTGGTTGCCAGCTCGTCGTTCGATGTAAGGAACTCTATCTTTACATCCTTATCGGGATCAATTCCGTTTCTCTCAAGAATATAGCGGAGAATGTATTCGGGATTGGAACC
Source organism: uncultured Eubacteriales bacterium (assembly GCA_934408795.1). GTDB lineage: Bacteria > Bacillota > Clostridia > Oscillospirales > Acutalibacteraceae > RGIG7384. Next base: position 6,747 of record CAKRVQ010000010.1, on the reverse strand, counting down.
CTCACCGGTCGAATAGATGGTTTTTCCTTTAAGATCTTCGACCGAGTTCACACTTGTGCCCACCTCGATAACCGAAAGGACACTGTAGGTATTGACGGCAAGGATCTTCACTCCGCCTTTTGTTTTGTTATAAAGAGTCGCCGCGAGATTCGTGGGGACGGCGGCAATATCAAGCTCCTTGCTGGAGATCTTTCCGACGATCTCATCGGGAGCCCCCGTTATGGTAAAGTTGTAGTTGTTGGCTGCTTTCTTGCTGTCCGCATCAGCCATGAGCGAGACCATACCGACGCCCGTAGGACCCTTTATTGCACCGATATTTATATCAACGGCGGTATACGGCGCCTCCGAAGATGCATCTTCGGAACTGTTTGACGGATTGTTGTTGCCGCTGCAGCCCGCAAACGAGAAAACAAGCAGTGCGCAAAGAAGAAGTGACAGTATTCTTTTCATTGTTTTAATTTCTCCCTGTTAAGAATGATTGTGTTTTTGTCTCTTTCGATCAGCTTTTCTTCGGTGAGATAGGAAAGGGAACGGTAAAGACTGGTTCTGCCTATGCCGACGCGCCTTGAAAGCTCCGCAGCCGAAATGGACAGTTTTCCGTTTTCGTCCGATTCGCGGATAAGAAACGACAAGAGCTTTTCATCCGCCCCGACGGCGGAAAGACCGCCGATCTTACCGTTAAGATAGCGTATTTTTTCGCTCAGGTATTTGATGTAGCCTATCGCGGCGTCGGGAAGCGATCTGAATATCTCACAGACGCAGTCCTCGGATATCGTTACGATCGTGCAGTCCGATACTGCTTTAATATCCGTTACCGCACCGCCGACGAACAGGGTCGCGCAGCCGAATACATCTCCGCGGCCGAGCTCTTTCATAACGGTATGCTTTCCGCCGGCGGCAGCGACCTTGGCTCTTCCTTCCGCCATGTAACAAAGTCTGTTTTCTGCTTTGACAGTGTCACCTTTGGCTACGTCCGAGATCTCGGCACATCGGGCGATCAGCTCATACAGTTTTTCAGTATCTGCGCCGCCGAATACCGAAGATTCCGCAAACATCGCAAAGCATTGCTCTCTTGTCGGTTCTTTCATTCTCTCCTCCGAAAAACCGTTCCAAAGTGAACAGTTTTTATTATTGTAGCACAGGTAGGTGCATTTGTAAAGATGTTCTTTATAAATTTATTATTACCGGACAGACCGATCGCGGGGCAGGATCGGTTAAAAAGAATAAGCCGCCCGACCGTGCATAAAAGTGCACGGTCGGGCGGCAGCAATTTACCGCTTATTTTTGATTTCTGTATTTTTTGGGTATGTATTCACGGTCAAGATTCAGAATGGATGCGGGATCTATGCCCGCGTCAAGGGCAAATTTCAAATAATCGTCCACTTCCCCTACGGTGTCGGGGTCATGCGCATCGGAACCGAGAAGAAACTTCACATCGGTGCCCGAGAGAAAACGGAGTTGTTCAAATGTGAGCGAGCGATGCTTGTTGTTTAATTCAAGGCAGGTGTCTGTCTCCACGGCTACCTTTGCCACCGAAGCAAGATCATAGTCCCGCATACCGTCTCCCGGGTGCGAAAGGGCGTCGATCGGATATCTCCGCATGGTGTTAATAAGTGCGCGGGTATTCACTTTTGACATCATACGCTTGCCCCTGAAAAGCCAATGATGAAAATTGCGCCATACAAGGCTTGCCAGACCGAAAACATTTCCGAACACCCAATGATGCATACCTACGAGCAGCACCTCAAAGTCGTCGAGATATTCGTCCTTTATATCGATTTTTCCGCTCGGTGATATAAGATCTGCTTCAATACCGTAATAGGTGTGCACATCCGGATAAGCTTCGTTTGCGAGCCGCACCTCTTCCTTTGCTCCCGCAAACTCTCTTTTGCGCAGACCCCCAACAAGGATGTTCATTCCGTGCTCGGTTATCGCAATGCTTTTAAGCCCTTTTTCATGCGCTGCACGCGCATTTTCAACGGCACTTCCGTTTCCGTGACTGTAGGCGCCGTGTGTGTGGAAATCTCCCGTCAACAATTCGGTTACCTCGTTGTAAGAATATAAGTTATTATATACTTGCGTTGCGATAATATCAATAGACGATATTTACAGTAAATAACGCATTTGCGCCGCTTTGTTTGTCTTCGGCGAATGAAACCCTCGTGTTGCGGAGCCGATGATTCGGATACTTTCCGATCGTGTATGTTCAAAAACGGCAAGAGGGGCAGGCTTGTTTCACCGATGACCTCCTTTTTCCTGTGCCCGCCTTTTCATCCGTTTTCCGAACCCTTCCGAAATACCGCTTATATTGTTTTAAATGATTCAAAAATGCACAACAATTTACAAATTGTTCATAATAATTTGCAAATAAAGTTATATAATCCTATTGACAAATTATTTTGTTGGGTGTATTATTTATGATAGGTGAGAAAGGAGGGAGAACAATGTGCAAGAGCATATACAGCATTGTTCTTGATGATGAGGTGATAAAGGCTGCCGATAAGGTTGCTTATATGAAAGGCACGAGCCGTTCGGCGTTGATAAACGGCATGCTTGCCGAGGCGTTCTCCTGCAATACACCGGAGCTGAGAAACCGTTCGGTCTTTGAAGCACTCGAAAAAAGAATGGAGCCGAGCGGTCTTCGCTATCAGATGACACCGTCGGCGTCTGTGCTTTCTATTCACAGTGCGATAAGCTATAAGTACAATCCGCGCATACGCTATGCGGTTGAACTTTACAGGAACCGAGACAATGTAAGCGGTGAACTCAGGGTGGTCCTCAGAAGTCAGAACGATGAGCTGCTGAAAACACTGGAGGTGTTCTTCGTATTTTGGCAGAGACTTGAAAATGCCTATGTGGGGAAATATTTTGAAGACGGTATTTCATCCGAAATAACAAAAGGAAAATATGTCCGCAGATTTCTTCCCGCCGAGACGGGATCGGCGGAGGAATACGGTAACGCGATCGCGGGATATGTAAATCGGCTCGACACCGTTTTGAAGGTGTTTTTCGAAACACCCGATATAAACGGCAGACTGGCTGCGACCGAAGCCGCCTACCGAAAACTCACGGCGGACTCCAACATCATTATATAGCACGGGGGTGGCGTTATGAACGCACAAAAATTCACTCAGAAATCACTTGAGGCGGTGAGGGATGCTCAATCCGCCGCAATAGAAAACGGCAATCCTCAGATAGAGGAAATACACATTTTATCCGCTCTTATACCCGAACTTATCAAAAAGACGGGAGCCGACGCCGACGCTCTCGGTAAGAGGGCGGAAGAAGAGGTAGCAAAGCTTCCGAAGGTAAGCGGAGGCGGCAGGCAGGCGGATTCGGTGTATATCTCCGCCGATGTGGACAAGGCATTGAACTCCGCGGAAAAGACTGCCGAAAAAATGAAAGACGAGTATGTCTCGGTAGAGCATATAATGCTCGGACTTATCGACAATGCCGACACGACCGTAAAGCGTCTTTTGAACGAATTCGGAATCACGAGGGATAAGTTTCTTGCGGTGCTGCAGTCGGTGAGAGGAAACACAAGGGTCACGAGCGACAGTCCCGAAGACACCTACGATGCCCTTTCGAAATACGGCAGAGACCTTGTCGAAATGGCGCGTGAGCATAAACTGGATCCCGTTATCGGCAGGGATACGGAAATAAGAAATGTGATACTCATTCTTTCAAGAAAGACAAAAAACAACCCTGTTTTGATAGGTGAACCGGGCGTCGGTAAAACGGCGATAGCAGAGGGACTTGCCCTCAGAATAGTCAGCGGCGATGTTCCTCAGAATCTTCGTGACCGTAAGATATTCTCGCTTGATATGGGCTCGCTTATAGCGGGTGCAAAGTTCAGAGGGGAGTTTGAGGAACGCCTGAAGGCGGTGCTTTCCGAGGTTAAGAAGAGCGAAGGAAAGATAATACTGTTTATAGATGAGCTGCATACGATAGTCGGTGCCGGCAAGACCGACGGCGCTATGGATGCAGGCAATCTTTTGAAGCCTATGCTCGCCCGCGGCGAACTTCATTGCATAGGCGCCACCACGCTTGACGAGTACAGAGAGTACATTGAAAAGGACGCGGCCCTTGAAAGGAGATTCCAGCCCGTTCTGGTTCCCGAGCCGACCGTAGAAGATACCATCTCCATACTCAGAGGCTTAAAGGAGCGCTATGAGGTTTTCCACGGAGTAAAGATACAGGATCAGGCGCTCGTATCCGCGGCGGTGCTCTCCAACAGATATATCACCGACAGGTTCCTGCCCGATAAGGCAATAGACCTTGTCGATGAGGCATGCGCAATGATAAGAACCGAGATCGATTCAATGCCCGCCGAGATGGATGATCTTTCCCATAAGATAATGCAGCACGAAATAGAGGAGGCTGCACTTAAGAAGGAAAAGGATGCTTTGTCGGCTGCGCATCTTGAGGAGATAAGAAAAGAGCTTGCCGAAATGAGGTCTAAATTCTCCTCAATGAAGGCAAAATGGGATAATGAAAAGAAAAATATTGAGAAGGTGCAGGGACTGCGTTCGGAGATCGAGTCGGTCAGCGGCGAGATCGAAAAGGCAGAGCGAGGTTATGACCTCAACAGGGCAGCGGAGTTAAAATACGGAAAGCTTCCCGACCTCAAAAAGCAGCTTGCCGAGTGCGAAGCGGAGATCAACAAGGATAAGGAAAACAGCCTTCTCCGCGATAAGGTCACCGAAGAAGAGATTGCCCGCATCGTCGCCCGCTGGACCGGTATCCCGGTTCAAAAGCTTATGGAGGGCGAACGCGAAAAACTTTTGGGACTTGAAGACATCCTCCATAAGAGGGTAATAGGTCAGAACGAAGCGGTAAAAAAGGTCAGCGAGGCTATCCTCCGCTCGCGTGCAGGCATTCAGGATCCCAATCGTCCGATAGGTTCGTTCCTGTTTTTGGGACCTACGGGCGTCGGTAAGACCGAGCTTGCAAAGGCACTTGCCGAAGCGCTGTTCGATGATGAGCACAATATGATAAGGATCGATATGACCGAGTATATGGAAAAGTATTCTGTATCGAGACTGATCGGAGCGCCTCCGGGATATGTCGGATATGACGAAGGCGGTCAGCTCACCGAGGCGGTAAGGAGAAAGCCTTATTCGGTCGTTCTTTTCGATGAGGTCGAAAAGGCTCACCCCGATGTGTTCAACATCCTGCTTCAGGTGCTTGATGACGGCGTCTTGACCGATTCGCAGGGCAGAAAGGTCGACTTCAAGAACACAATAATCATTCTGACTTCAAACCTCGGTTCGGATGTGATACTTTCGGGAATAACGCCCGACGGCGATATATCCGAAGATGCCCGCAAGGCGGTCGGCGAGCTTCTCAAGCGGCAGTTCAGACCCGAATTCCTTAACCGTTTGGATGAAACGGTCTTCTATAAGCCGCTCACAAGAGAAGATACCGGCAAGATCGTAGACCTTATGCTGGCATCCCTTTCAAAGCGCCTTGAGGATCAGCAGCTTAAAGTGAGACTTACCGACGCGGCTAAAAAGTATACCACCGACAACGGCTACGATCCGATCTACGGCGCGCGTCCGCTCCGCAGATTTATTCAGCAGAATATTGAAACTCTTATCGCGAAAAAAATTATCGAGGGAGACCTTGTTCCCGGCACTACACTTGTAGTGGATTGTGACGGCAACAGACTCACGGTATCCAAAGAGGAGAAATAAAGAATGAGAACAAAACAGTTCAAATCGGAATCCAAAAAGCTTATGGATATGATGATAAATTCGATCTATACCCATAAGGAGATCTTTCTTCGCGAGCTGATATCAAACGCGAGCGATGCGCTTGATAAACTCTATTTCCGCTCGCTCACCGATGATACCGTGACTCAAAAGCATGAGGATTATATGATAAGACTTGTGCCCGATAAGGAATCGCGGACCTTAAAGATCATTGATAACGGCTGCGGAATGACGGCGGAGGAGCTTGAAAACAATCTCGGCACCATTGCAAAGAGCGGCTCGGGAGCGTTTAAGGCAGAGAATGAAAGAACCGACGGTGTCGATATAATCGGACAGTTCGGCGTCGGCTTCTACTCCGCGTTTATGGTCAGTGACCTCGTCACGGTCGAGTCCCGCCCTTACGGCGGCGACACCGCGAACCGCTGGCAGTCGGCGGGTGCGGAGGGGTACACCGTCGAGCCTTGCGAAAAGGAGGACCACGGCACCGTCGTAACTCTTCATATCAAGCCCGACTCCGACGATGAGCGGTACAGTGAATTCCTTGACACATATCGCCTTCAGGCACTTGTAAAGAAGTACTCCGATTATATCCGCTATCCCATAAAAATGCAGGTGACCGTCAAGAAAGCAAAAGAGGGCTCGGAAAATGAGTACGAGGATGTCACCGAGGACCGTACCCTGAACAGTATGATCCCGTTGTGGAAAAAGAATAAGTCGGAGATCAAAAAAGAGGAATATGACGCCTTTTACCGTGACCGCTTTATGGATTACGAAGAGCCCGCGGCGGTGATACACACCCGCACCGAGGGTCAGGCGACCTTCTCCGCACTTATGTTCATACCTTCGCATGCTCCCTTCGATTATTACACCAAAAACTACGAAAAGGGGCTCTGCCTCTATTCAAAGGGCGTTATGATAACCGAAAAATGCGCCGAGCTTCTTCCCGACTACTTCAGCTTCGTAAAGGGGCTGGTAGACAGTGAGGATCTTTCGCTCAACATATCGAGAGAAATGCTCCAGCACGATAATCAGC
>CAKRVQ010000009.1 GCA_934408795.1 uncultured Eubacteriales bacterium | reverse complement strand
CGTCTATGGACACCTCCGACTTGAGCGAAGCACTTTTTCTGAGGTACATAAGTATTTCGTTTTCGATACACCGCGATGCATATGTTGCAAGCTTTATGTTTCTTTCGGGGCAAAAAGTGTTGACTGCTTTTATAAGTCCGATCGTGCCTATTGAGACAAGGTCGTCGGTACCCGCCCCCGTAGCTTCGAACTTCTTGGCTATGTATACTACCAATCTCAGATTATGTGTTATCAGCTCATGTTTCACCCTGTTTTTATCTGTGTCAAAGCTCAGCATAAGCTCCGCCTCTTCCGCCGCCGTCAACGGCGGCGGAAGAGAATCGGAGCCGCTTATATAGTGGCAGGGTCTTGCGATACCGAACCTCAATCTCAATTTTGCCGCAGCAATCCGTATTTTGCTTATCAATTTCCCTATCATATCGTCACCTGCATTATATCCGTGCCCGCAAGGGCATCGTAATCACCTGATATTTTATCTGCGCTTTCCGCAACTATCGGAGCGTCTACAGTGTACATTCTGTCGTTTTTGCCGATCTTTATGCGGTCTATGCGGACAGCCTTAAGCATTGAGCTGCCGCCTACGGTTTTTACGGGGAGCATTCTGAACCGTGCCGCGATGCCGCCCGCCTCATCGAATCGCTCCTCCGAAAACAGGGCATAATCGCCGTCGCCGAGAAGTTCCCGCATCTTATCGGCATCGGTAATGATAACGGGGGCTCCCGTAAGCGCATCGCGCAGATCGTGACCCGTGTCGATGAGAAGTGTGAGCGAGACGCTCCTGTCTCCGAGCCGGGCAAGAGCCCTCACCTTTTCGCCTCCGCTGCCGTTGCGCCTTGTTATGAGACGCAGCACCGTGATGGCCGCATAGCTTACGAGTGTTGCCGCAATAAGCACAATAGGCGATATGGCAACATATACCACGCCGTTGGAAATACTCAGAGCCTCGGGATCAAAGATGAATTTCAGCGCTACCATCAGCCCCGCATATGTAAATGAAACACCGTAAAATATACCCGTCAGCCTTAAAAACCGTATTATGTTTTTTCTTATCCCGAAGCAGACAAGGACGGTGGTCAGCGAGCAGATAAGTCGCAGCGCAAGTTCGAAAACGAACCCGTAACTGTCCAAAAACACCGCAAGCGAAAACAGTGCTCCGACAAAAGAGGCAAGAACGGTTCTGAGCATTCGCGGGTGTTCTCCCGAAAACGCCGCCACGGCAAGCAGGATGAAAAAGTTAACAAAAGCATTCAGAATGATAAGAATGTCAACATAGATCTTTACCATACCGACGCCCCCTTCAGATATGATTATATACCTGCCGACGGGGATATTTTGTCGTATAATGAGGGAGAAAAAAGAAAGTAGATAAAGAGACCCCCTTGCCCGTTCAGCAATGGGCTGCGCACGGTATATAGAAAATCCGTTATATAAACAGGCATCAAAAAAAATGCGGTACTGCCTTTCGGGCAGTACCGCATTTGCTCACAAGCTTGTTTTTTGTTTACAAAAGACGGAGTTAAAAGATCTCTATATCCGCAGGTCTGCAAATGAAGATATCCGAGACCTCCTCTTTTCCGAATTCAAAGTGGAATCCGAACATATCCGTAACGGATGAAGTGTCCTCATACGGCTTGTATCCCGAGAGGGCAGGTTCTCCGTTCAGCCAGACATAATACAATCCGTCTTTACGGACTATCACGAATTTTTCCGGCTCGTTATCGGGTCTTGAATAACGGTATGCCTCTGAGCTTTTATCTCCGCCCGAGAAGTAAACACCATAATCAAGTGAGAAGAATGCGAGATCGCGTTCGCCGTTTTTTGAAGAAAGGTAGATACGCATTCCGTACCATTCTTTTTTTGCCTTTTCCGTTTTGAGAGTATACGAAAGGTAAAAGTCCTCACCGTTCTTAAGGCCTACTCCGTTAAGAGTCGCCATAAATGCGCCGCCGGAGTTTTTTATGTAGCAGGAGGAGAGCTCCCTGCCCTTTGCCGTGCCTACCGACCAGGAGGCGTGTGCCGCAAGGTTTTCGGCTCCCTCGGCAAATTCATAGGGATCAAATACCATTATCGCGATTTTTCCGTAGATCTTGATAAACTTAAACGACACGCCGTCGCACTCGCTGTAAAAGTCTGCATATGCGGACGGTGTTCCGCTTTCCGTTCCGAGGTCATATTCTTTTCCGACCATGTATGTATCGTTTGCCCACACCGAAATGACGCCTTTGTTATACTCGGCGGTAAGCGATACGGGTTCTTCAAAGGAAAGTCCCTTATACTCCTTTTCGAGCAGCACTCTGCTCCCCGATTCGGAATACGCTACTATTTGGGCAATCTTGCCTGCAGTATCAAAAACTGCTCTTACGGTCTCCGAATTGCCTTCGGCATCGGTAAGTTTTGCAATTCCTATTCCGAACACACCGTTGCCCGACAAAGACACATAGGGTGCAAGGACCGTGTAATCGACACCGTTAAAATCAAAATTGCGGTAAGACGCCGTATCGCCCTTTGAAAGCTCCACAATACCTTTTTGGGCATATTCTTCGCATACCGCACCGTTTTTGTATATCTTTGCATCCCCGGACATTTCTTTAATTGTCGTGAGTGAGGGCTTGGTCTTTCCGGAATTTCCGAAGACCGAGCAACCCGAAAAAAATGTCAGGCAGATCAAAACGGTTGTAACTGCTGCGGCGATCGATTTTACGCCGTTTTTCATTATATCATCTCCAAAAACAGACGAGGTGCTGCAACGACTGCCGCACCGATCGTCAGCTAAATTGCGCCGCATTCGAATTTATCGGTTCGGTAGGTGACGGCTGCGGACGGATCATCGGAAAGGTTAAAGTTCTTTAATGTCACATTATCGACATTTCCCCAACTTGCGACGATCGTATCGCCTTCAAAGCCGTTGACGGTCACATTTTCAAGGGTGAGCTCGGAAATGTTCGCCGCTTTAATAAACTCATTGCAGCTCTTGCCGCCGTTCATTGTATACTCAACATTCGAAAGTACGAGTTTCAGCGGTTCATCCTCAGAACCGTAAGCGTGTATCGGCATTGAAATACCGCTCGCGGTTATGTCTTCGAAGCGTATTGAGGTCAGCGGTCGGTTTTTCTGCCACGGTTCATTTCCCGAAAAGTTATAGTGGAGGAACCTAAGAGAATTTTCGACCTTGCAGTTTTTTATAACGATATTTCCCGGTGTTTTACGAACCTTAAGGGAAAAATCGGAATAATAGGTAAACACGCTGAGCATCTTTCTGTCACCGTTATAGTCAGGCTTTGCGCCGCTTCTTTTTTCCTCGGTCGTAAGTCCGCCGCGGAAAATATGCTTTGCGGGGCCGTACATATGGCAATTTTCGACAAGCACATTATTGCCGCCGAAGCGGAGGGCGCTGCAGGCGCTGTTCATGGTGCAGTTTCTCACAACGACATCGTTGTTATCAAATCCCGCCACGCAATCGTCGCCCGTTGAAAAAGTGCAGTCGGTAACCGTTATGTTATCGCATGAGCTGAAATGGACTCCGTCATGCCCTGCGATAACGGTAACGCCGTTTACAACTATATCGCTTGAATAATAGACGGAATGTGCCCAGTTTCCCGTGTTCTGTATTGTATATCCCTTAAGGGTAAGTCCCTTCACACAGTGAGCGTTGATTCCGTGAGGGCCGCGGTAATACTCCTCATTGTTCTCATCGTAAGGGTCGCAGCCGTCTATCAACGAACCCTCTTCACCGATAACGGCGACATTTTCGGCATTGATGATTCTGATCAATGCATTGTTCCACCTGCTGCCCGCCGTTGTGAGAAAGGATGTATTCCTGTTCGGCGTATTTGCAGGCGTCCACAGAACATCGGTAAGGGTATTTTCATCAAGGGGTTCGACCTTGTCATCTCGGTATCCGAAATACTCCTTGATATCTCTTGTGCCTTTAAGGACGGCGCCTTTTTGAAGCTTCAGGGTAATATTGCTGCGCAAACGCAGCCCTCCGGTAAGGAACTCACCGGAGGGCACAGTCACTGTTCCGCCGCCTCGGGCGAAGCAGTCGTCTATTGCTCTTTGAATATTACCCGTTTGCAAGCTTCCGTCCGGCTTTGCACCGTAGTCGGTTACGCAAACGTTTATACTCATATTATCAGTACCACCTTGAAGTAAATCCACCGTCGTCTCTGCTTGTGATTATTGACTTGGTAGAGGAGGTCTTTGAGCTATCGGTCTTAGAGCTTACAGATGAGCTCGTTTTGGAGCTGTCTGCCTTAGAGCTGTTAGCTTTGGAACTGTTAGCCTTTGAGCTTGATCCGGAAGATACGGAAGGCTTATGCTGCTTTCTGTCCGTATCAGAGCTTACTCTGTCTTCCGGTAAAACAAACTTACTGTTGGCGTTGCTTACATTATTACGGTCATAATCGCCGTTATCGTATCTGCTTTCGATCATATCGCCGCCTGAGTATACACCCTCGGCGGAGGTATCGGTTGAGCCGGACGAGACATTACTGCCTCCCTTTCCTTTACAACCGGCAAAGCACACGGCTAAAGCAACCACACAAAGCGCCGCAAAGGCAATGTAAAGGTTGGTGCCTTTTTTCATAAGATTTCCTCCGTTATTCTTACAATAAGTCAGGGCAAAGCCTTAGTCTTCTCTGACATTGAAACGAGCGGAAATTGCTTCGTTAAAGGTTCCGTGGAGCGAGTCTACCGCGCTGGCAATGGTTCCTCTTCTCTTAAGGATAACATTTATACGGATCTGTTGCTCGATCTCGGATGAAAGATCGGGAACCATATGGCCGTAATCTATAACAGACTTTTCAAGTGTGAGGTTATACATCTCAACAGAGTCTTTGTCTCCGTCGTTGAAGTAGTCATACTCAACACCGTCATCCCACCAATGATCCTCGCCGTAGTTATAGGTATAACGGGCAAGAGCATTGAATATCGGGACTGTCTTGTCAAGATCCTTATTAGTGGTAGTTATGGCCCACATTCTCATATTATCGGCATTGGATGCATAGTCGGTCGCATCGGGTCCCATCGGAACGGGAACAAGACCGTAAGGCACATTACCGGTATTGAGTTTCTTGATATGCTGGTCGATAAGCCAGGTCTCGCAGGAAACAAATGCGTACTTTCCGGAAAGGAAGTCATTTGCGAGGGTTGCAGACTCAGCGCTTGCATTCTTATCAAACACCTTATCTACATTGATGATATCATAGTAGAACTGGAGTGCGTTTACGACCTTATCGTCGTTGAGGGTCTCGGTAACGGTGCCGTCCTCATGGACATCAAGCACTCTGCCGTTGTTAGAAGCGATGAGCGACCAGGTGAAGTAGACCTGAGCATGGCTCATAAGGCCCCATACATCGTTTTCGCCGTCTCCGTTGGTATCCTTGGTGCAAGCTTTAAGGATCTCTCTCCACTTATCGAAAGTCCACTTCTTATCTCTTACGAGCTGCGGGATGTCATCCTTGATTCCCATATTGTTGAGAACCTGCTTATTGTAGATAAGAGAGGTACGGACCTCGGTCGGTCTCATGAATTCAAGGGCGTAAACGCCGCCGTCGTAGGTTGCGACATTGGTTATAGCTTCTACCCAGCGAGGATCCTTGACATCAAGTCCGTTAATTTTTGACATGTCCTGAAGAACACCGTTACGGATAGAAGGAATGAGGTGCAGTGCATAGAGGTTGTAAAGGTCGCCGACCTTATCTCCTGACATAACCTTTGTTTTAAGGTTGCTGACGAGATCGGACGTGTCGGGGTTGACGATCTTTATTGTGCAGTTATACTCTTTTTCTACCTTCCGACGAACTTCTTCGAAGATCTTTTCGGCATAGGTGACCTTGTTGAGGTCGGGCGAGTCAAGAAGGAAGGGGTTAACTGCGGTGAACATATATCCGTTCATGTCCACTACATCGTCGAACGAGCCGTCGCCCGAGATCGGGATCGTGCTTGAATTGCCGCCGCCGCCATTGCCGTCTTCACAGGCGGTAACAGAGAACACGAGAGCCGCAGCGAGCAGCAGAAGCATTGCGCGCTTCAGAAAATGCGAGATTTTCATTGTTTTTCCTCCGTAAAAAATTTTTATTTTTTTAATTAGCCAATCCCGACTGGGATATGCTTTTAACCAGGAATTTCTGGCACACTATCGCGAGTATCACGAGAGGTGCTATTATGATAAGGGACGCGGTGTTCTGAGCGATACCTGTTCCGACGCTGTCTCTGACCGACTGTTCTTTTATCTCAAACTGGGTCTGGAAAATAACACTCGTCAGGGTATCGATGTTCGGTGTGAACAGACCTCTGAAGTAGGTATCCGTCCACTGCCAGCAAAAGGCAAACAGGAAAATTGTGATCATCATGGTGAATGCATTGGGCAGCATTACCTTTATAAAAGTGCCGATCGTTGACGCTCCGTCCACATACGCGGCATTTTCAAGGTCGCGCGGCATTCCCCTGAAGAACTCTCTCATCAGGTATACATAGAGTCCCTGTTTTACGGTCATACAACCGAAAGACAGTATATACACCGAAAGCTCATTGTTGAGGAGGCCGATCCTGTTGAAGTAAAGGTACTGGGCGACACTGTATATCTGCTGAGGAACGATCAGGGTAAGGATCACGAGTCCGAACAAAAGTCCTCTGCCCTTGAACTTAAATCTTGCAAGGCCGTATCCTACGACCGTTGAGGTGATGACCTGGATGACGCCGGAGATCAGCGCCATTCTGAGGGTGTTAAGACCCGCGGTGGATATATGGAGGTGTTCCCATGCATATTTCCAATAATATGTACTCAGTTGTCTCGGGATGTACTTTACTGTTGAATCAAGCATATCCGAAGGTTCAAAGAAAGAATATAAAATCTTAAATATGAATGGTTTCAGTATAACATATGCAAGAATAATAATCAACAATGTACGAAAAATCGCAAAAACAACTTTTCCCAATTCAAGATGTTTTTTCCTTTTGGTTCTCAGGTTTAAGTTTTCCATTCTGTCATCCCTCCTACTTCAGTTTCTTTGATATGAGGGATGTCAGACCGGCCACAAGTCCGAGTACCACTGCAAGAGAGAGCGCATAGATCATATACATACTCGTGCCGTCCGCATACTGCGTTCTCGACCAGGTGTTATCGGATATGTATTTGAAAAGCGCACTGTTATTCTTGGTGAACGAATCAATGACCGTATAGACCGTGACAACCACTATCTGACGCGAGACCATCGGGATGGTTATTTTCCAGAAGGTTTCCCACTTTGAGCAGCCTTCGACCTGTGCGGCTTCATAAAGCGGATTGGGTATTTCCTGGAATGCGGCAAGAAGTATGAATATCTGCATACCCGAGCTGCTTACTATATCGTAAACTCCGTTTGCGGCGGAGGCGATAAAGTCGGTAATTCCCTCGCCGAGGTTGAGCTCTTTCAACAGCATCGTTATATCCAATCCCGACGCCGACGCGGTATCTATCGCATCATTGAGTGAGGAACGGCCGGAGGCAAAATCAACAAGGTTAAATGCCGAGTTAACGCTGAGCATAACGCCGGTTGAAATTATAACCGGGAGGAAGAATATTGCTCTTGCCACAACCCTGCCTTTAAACTTCTGATTAAGTATCGATGCGAAGAAAAGGCTGAAGACCACTATCGTGGGGACTTGAGCTATCATTTCTCCGTATGATGAGATAAGAAGCTTTTTGAACTGGGGGTTCACGGTCAATGCCTGATTGTAATAGTACAGGCCTTTCCAATGTAAAAGATAACCGTCCGGCGTGATCTCCGTATCGTTAAGCGAGAAGATGACCGTGTTTACGATGTTCGGCAGGAACAGGAAGCAGAGACCGAACAGAAGCGGGATAACGAAAATATATCCCATTCTTGCCTGCTTTTTTTCAAGAGAAAGCGGGCGTCTCTTCTTTTTCGGAGGCTTTACTGCCGCGGCTGCCGGATCGTTTCCGACGGTAACTGTATTGTTTTCCGACATTTACAAGCCTCCTTTACTCGGTCACTACGATGTAGTTATTTGTTCCGACGGTCTTACCGTCCGCCACAACATCGTAGTTATTGTAGTTTACTATGATCTCGGTACCGTCCTCATATGTCGTGCGATAAACATTGAGCTCAAGGCGCTCATGTTTTACGATGGTCTGAGTACGGAGTGAAGCGAAGATCGAATTGAATTCTTTATATGTCTCGCTGATCTCGTCGTATATACCGCCGATCCTTGTCGGGTACTGATAAGAGCGATCGTAGACATTTTTTATGAGCGAATTGTCTTCGGTGTAGCACGAATAGTATGCAAGTGCTCCGGATTCTATCAAATTAAGCTTGTTGAGGGATGAATCCGCCGCAATGTTAATCGGTGCTCCGGCATAATCTATGTATCCGTGCAGGACCATCTGGTAGAAAGGAACCTTATAGCTGACCGAGTCATACAGTGAATCGCTGACCGGGACATTAAGCACTGCGGAGGCTTCCTTCACGGCGTACATAAATCCGCCGTCCGTAATTGCTCCTGCAGTGAATGTTTCTTTAGCCTTTTTGAATGCCTCTGTCGAAAGGTCGCGGGTTATCGACCTGTCGCACTGGTGGCTTTCACTGTAATCGGCCCACAGTCTGCTTCCGTATCCCGACCAGGAATATCCGTAGCCCTCACCGGTGCCGACCGTATCGACAAAGCCTTCGGCAAACTCCTCCGCCATTGTTCCGAAATACATCGGTGAAAGGAGGTAATGTCTGTATGTGAGTCTGTCGGTGTCTCTTGACACAAGGTTAAAGCTGCCGGAGCTTGCGGTAAGCTTATCTATTCTGCGTGATGCGTGCTTCTGCTTCATAAAGCGTCCGAATGTCGGGCTGTCATAAACGACACCTATATTATCGTCGATATAAAGGATCCCGTTATTCGCTGACACCTTATCCTTAAGATTGCGGATATCCTCGGCGCCTCCCACTCCGCTGCTCATATAGAAATCATCGGCGAGTCCCTGGAAAAGTCCTCCGTTACCGAGAGCCTTAAGTCTGACATTTATGTTATCGACTCCGAGCTCTCCGAGCTTATCTACGGCGGTGCTGATGCCGCTCAGCGTAGATATGACATTTTCCCTTTTATACGCAACACCGAGGAAAGAATCGTCGGAGGTGAATGTTCCCCGACGCGGTAAGTCTTTCGGTCAACATGCCCTCGGCTATAAGATAATTGCGATAGACGGCTGACATATCCGAATAGGTGTTGTTGTTTTTGCCGAGAAGGATGTATCTCACCTTCGGATGTTCTTTTACCGCCTCGGGCGAGAAGAGGGATATCGTAGAAACACCGGAGCTTGCGCCGATACCTGTAGTATCGCTTGTATGGTTGTTGAATTCGGCATAAGCTCTTGTTGAAGGGTTAACTCCGCCGCAGATATCGGCGTGTATCGTAGCCTCTTCGGCAGCGCCTTCTATGATTCCGAAGAATCCGTCATTCACGCGGTTCATTCCGAAGACCGGCATCACGACATTTTGTGCGAGCTGCTGGCTGCGGTCGCCCTTGATCGTATCATTATGTCCGTAAACCGCTCTTTGGAAATTGCTTCCCGATTTATCGGACGCCTGTATGATCGCTCCGCTGCCGTCCGGCACAAGAACATAGCCTTCCGACTTACTCTCGTAGCTTCCGAGATTCGGAAGAAGGGTCATATGTACCAGGCTATAGTACTTACTTTCGGAAACGATCTTGTCGCTGAGGATCTCGGCTTCGAATCCGTCGTTATTCAATGTGTATTCGATCGGTATTATGAAGCCTACCGTTTTGCCTGCCTCACCCGCATCAAATCCGAGCTCTTCCGCATCGGCAAGGTAATCCTCTTCGGTGTATTCACACTTGGCAAGGAGCATTGCGAGGGTGTTTTCACCGGCTTCATCGGGTTCGTAGCGAAGGATATACATATTCTGACTGTTCAGAGCGGTATATTCTTCTTTCATCGCCGCGGTGTCTTTATCGGTATCCTCGGACTTATAAAGCTGATAGAAGCCCATCAATCCGTTTCTGTATGCCGAAGACAACTTGGGGGCGAGCTCGTTTTCAAGCTTTTCCTGAGTGAACGCTTTGGGGACGAACGCCTTTGTCTGTGTCCTGCGAAGAGTGTAATAAACTCTTATTGCGTTGCCGTCGGTCTTGACTTCACTGAGTTCGAATCCGACGCTGTTTGCATTCGAATTAAGGAAGCTCTCAACATTGCTCTTTACGCTTGCGGCATCATAATATCCGACTATGAGCTCCGATGAATACTCATTGAGGTTATCACCGGTAAGTCCGCTGACTGCGGCTTCGTTGATCGAGGTAAACTTGTTTCCGTTGGTCTTATCGGTCACGGTGAAGTGTGTTGTGGCGACATCAAGTTCCAATCTGTAACCGTCATTTTCGATCACCGCAGTACCGTCTTTAAGGATGCTCCAGTTTTCATCGGACGAGGATGTGTACTTGTCGTTGTCTATTGCTGCGTGTATCGGTATGTTTGTATGGAACACAAACTGGAATATCAACACCGCGGCAAGAATGACAGCGACCGCAGCAATTGAAAGATATACTATTTTCTTTTTCTTCATCTTGCATCTCCGTCAATCAATAGGTTCTGTAGCTGATTTCCCTGACAATGCTTGAGATCAGGTCGTATATATCCTGTACGACATTGGCAATAACAAGTGCAAGGAATATTATCAACAGTATGCCGACAAGTGTGAGTACCGCTGCAATGATTCCTTTAAGCATTGAGTAGTCATGCGTTGTCTTCATTCCGAGAAGAATGAGGGCGAGCATCCATATCATCACTATCGTGCTGATCGATGTATAAATGAACGCTTCATCGGCTGACAGGCAATGCGAAAGCAGCAGCAGGGGGATCGCGGTGATTATGTACGGTTTTAATGCGTACATAGTCGCTATATATATGTCCTTCATTGTGCCTTCACCGGACATAAGTGTGGTAAAGCACCAGTTGGACACGATCCACAGGAATATCGGAATCAGCATCTTTGCTAGTTCAAAGAAGACATTTATCTGATTCGGAAGGAGTCCCGAGAACATATACGAGGTATATTGTGCGCGGAGTGCGTAGGTTATTATGAAGAGCACCAGCAATATGTTTGCCGCCTTAAGGCTGCCGCGCTTTTCGCGTTTGAGGTCCCAGAAGCCGTCAAACGGATGGAACATAACATAGTTTGAATAGCGGTACTCTCTTAAGACCTTGACGCTGTCTATCTTTTCAATGACCTTATACTTTTTGAAAAGCACCTTGCAGACCACTATTGCCGCTATAAGGACCAGCAAGCCTATAAACAGAACGGTGAAGTTGTTTCTCACGAACTGGTCGCGAACACCCTTGAACGCCTTGGAGTAGTAATCCATTTTACCGGTACCCTTAAGCATGGAGAGGGCTTCGGAATAGTTCTTGTTCTGTATATCAACTCGGGCGAGGTAAATGTACGCCGAATCATAGCTCGGGCAGATATCAAGAATCTTATTCCAATAAATATTCGCGTTGTCGTAGTCGCCGTCCACCATAAAGGTGACCGCCTTATCGACATACTCGCCGAATTGACTCTGTTTAAATACGGTAATTGTATTATAATGGATATCGGAGACCAATATCACATTATCGAACATTTCAACCGCACCGGGACTGTAGAAGGTACCCTTCTGATTTCCCGTGCCGCCGAAAGCATAGAGCAGCGAACCTTCTTTATCGTAGACAAAGACTCTGCCCATTGTTGTGTCTATTGCGGCATAGATGCCGTCGTTTCTTACCGCCACATCAACGAAGGCGGAGGTTACTGCCGGGTACACGGAATAGTTGCTGTCGCCCTGCGGATTATTGCCCGAGGAGTACAGCAGTATGTCGTCTCCCTGCGTATTGAGTCTTGCTATCGGGTTAACACCGTCTGTGGTCGTTGACACATATATAAATCCGTCTTTATCGATATGTATCGAATTATACTCGGTAGGAACAGACTTTTTCATATTTTCAAGCTGAGCGTCTGTCATAAACAGATCCCAGAGTGAAAATTCGGACTGAACCTTCGGGGCACCTGCCAATTTTACGAAATTACCGTCGGGATCGAGAAGCACTATACCCTGGTTGACATTTTTGACCAGGACATAAATTCTTCCCGCGAGGTCGACCGCTATCCTTTTCGGCAAAAATGCATAATTCTCGCCGAGGATCGGGATGTCGGGACGATTATAGACCTTTACGAGATCATGTGTATTTGCATCGAGACAGACGATCCTTGAATTGTCGGTATCCGATATATAGAGAAGGTCATGATCGACACCGTCTTTCGTCACCGTGCGGACATAGGTCGCCGACGGGTTGAGGAAGGTATCTTTATTTCCCTCTGCATTTACAAATGAATCAATAACTCCGGTGAGCTTAAACTGTTTATCGAGTATGATGACCCTTGAGTTTCCGGTATCGGTTATATAGATACTGCCGTTCTTTTCAAAGTAAAAGATATCCGACGGGTTACGCATGCCGCCGATGCCGAGTGAAGCGCCGTTTATGGTCCGCACGGCTGAGTACGGCGACGGTGTCAGCACCGCCTGCCCGTTGGCATCATATGTATAAGGGAAGTAAGGGAGATTATAGTTATAATCACTGTTTTCCGCCGACGCGGTAAGGGGAACCGCGGCGATCATAAGAAGGACGAAGGCGAAGAACAGGCAAACGATTTTCTTTTTCATCAGCTCGTTTTCCTCCTAATCCTTCATACCTGATGTTGCCATCGTGTCAATTATGTTGCTTTGCGAGAAAATAAATATTCCTATAGGAACGATCATCATAAATACGGCAACCGCGGCGCCGACACCTGCTTTTGCAATACCGCCCGATACTATCTGGCTCAGTGCATATGCAAGAGTCTTTTTCTCGTCACTGAAAATATAGGTCGAGGAACCGAGGTTCCAGAGTGACTGGACCGACAGGAGCAACTGGGTAAGCCATGCGGGTTTTACGCAGGGCATAACGATCTTCCAGAATATAAGCCACTGGCTTGCGCCGTCGATCCTTGCAGCCTCAAGCAGTGATGTAGGAACCGACTGCTCCATAAACTGCTTCATAAGGTAGAGTCCCAGGGTGCTTGCAAATGCGGGAACCACCAATGACCAAGGAGTATCTATCCAGCCGAGGGCTGACATAATTATGTAGTTCGGTATAGCGGTGACCGTACCGTTAAACATAAGTGAAAGGACGATGACCTGGAATATACCTTCTTTACCGGGAAATTTCTTTTTTGCGAGCGGGAACGCGCACATTGAGGAAAGTATGATATTTCCTGCGGTTCCGGCTGCGGTTATGAACAGGGTATTAAATATGTAACGGGTGAAAGGCACGAGTGAGTCGGACATATCATTGAACATATCAATGAAGTTCTTAAAAGTAGGGTTCCTGACATAAAACTTCGGCGGGAATTCCCACAATTCGCTGAGCGGTTTCAATGAGTTACAGATTGCGAGCCACATGGGCAGGACCATGAAGAACGCAAAAATTATCATAAAGATAAACAGACACACGGTGCCGCCGACAGAACGGCTGACACGCTGTGTTGCTTTGACTCTTTTTGCCATTCTACTGACCCACCTTTGAAAGCAAATTCTGCACTACCTTATTTGAAACGATCATTATTATGAAGAGTATGGTCGCAATAGCCGATGCATAGCCCATCTCAAATCTGATATTACCGTAGTCCTCAAGTTCGTGGACCATGGTATAAAGCGCGTAACCCGTGCTCGGGAAACCGAATATCTGAGAAATTACCGCGCCGACACCAAACGATTGGGTTATACTCATAACGGCGCCGAACATCATCTGAGGACGAATTGACGGAAGGGTTATGAACCAGAGTTCCTGGAAGCGGTTCTGAATACCGTCGACCGCGCCCGCTTCGAAAAGCTTTTTATCCATTCCCTGGAATCCTGCGACGAATGAAAGGAAGCTTGTTCCGAGGCTGGACCAAATGATAACGATTATGGCGACTGCCATCATATAGTTTGTATCGGTCAGCCATTGTATCGGCTCATATATGATGTTCATCGAAAGCAGCGCACCGTTCAGAATACCGTACTGGTCGCCGCTGAAGACGATAAGCCATACCGATGCGAGACCGCCCGAAAGGGACGGAGCATAGAAAAGCAGGGTCAGAAGCGCTCTTGTCTTAGGACCGAATTCGCTCACGAGCCAACCGAGGCCGAGTGACAGAATATATCCCACGGGTCCGGTGATTATTGAAATGATCAATGTGGTAGAAAGCGCCTTAACAAACAGGTCGTCATTCAGAAAGAGCTTAAAGTAATTCTGAAGTCCTATAAACTTAGGCGGTTCAAGAACATTGAAGTAGGTGAAGCTCAGGACTATGGATATAAGCACCGGCAGCACCGTGAAAACAAAGAACAGTACCAAAAACGGGAGCATAAAGAGATAATCTTCTCTGCAGTTCCACATTGTTCTGAACAGACCACCGCTCTTTTTTATAGGCTTTTTAACTGTAACGCCTTCCATCATTTTCCTCCGTTGGTTGAATCAAAATACGGTACAAAGCGATCCGTACTTATTCATCATAGAATTCGCTGCGCTTATCCTGAATCTCGGTTGTGATATCCTCACTTGCATCCTCAAGTGCCTCACGCGAGTTTACACTGTTGTAAACAACATCTCTGAAAGCAAAGTCGAAGTGACGCGATGTGAAATAAGAGCCCGCTATCTGCGGCATACCCACAACATTTTCAAGCTGGACCGACAGTGATTTGGCAACATTTCTGTCCCACTGCACCGACTTCATCGCCTCAACATTTGCCGAAGCGTATCTTGCGCCGGTTCCCATAACGGTCTCAAGATCGGTTCCGTATCTTGACTGAGTATCTGCCTGTGTCCACCACTTTACAAACTCCCACGCCGACGGGATATCCTTACT
>CAKRVQ010000008.1 GCA_934408795.1 uncultured Eubacteriales bacterium | reverse complement strand
CGTCGTGAGACAGTTCGGTCCCTATCTGTCGTGGGCGTAGGATATTTGAGAGGAGCTGTCCCTAGTACGAGAGGACCGGGATGGACGCACCTCTGGTGCACCGGTTGTTGTGCCAACAGCATAGCCGGGCAGCTATGTGCGGATTGGATAAAAGCTGAAAGCATCTAAGCATGAAGCCAACCTCAAGATAAGATATCCCATGACACAAGTCAGTAAGGTCCCCGGAAGACTACCGGGTTGATAGGCTGCAGGTGTAAGCGTCGTGAGGCGTTCAGCCAGGCAGTACTAATAGACCGAGGGCTTAACCTTTTACCTCTTTGTCTCTTACCTCTTCTCTTTATTCAGTTTTCAGGGTATATGCAAAGCAGATGCACCATTAGCTCAGTTGGTAGAGCACCTGACTCTTAATCAGGGTGTCCCGGGTTCGAATCCCTGATGGTGCACCATTTGATAATAAGAGTGCGATGCACATTTATTATAAGGTCACGCGACCTACACGGCCCGTTGGTCAAGCGGCCTAAGACTCCGGCCTCTCACGCCGGCAACAGCGGTTCGAATCCGCTACGGGTCACCATTGATATAGAGCGCGTAAGCGTTTTATATAAATAGTTGGTGTTGATTACGGTGAGGGTACACCCGTTCCCATCCCGAACACGGAAGTTAAGCTCACAGGTGCCGAAGATACTCGGTCGGAGACGACCTGGGAAAATAGGTTGATGCCAACACAAAAAACCGATCATCGCACGGTGGTCGGTTTGTATGCCTTAATAGCTCAGTCGGTAGAGCACGCGGCTGTTAACCGCGGTGTCGTAGGTTCGAGTCCTACTTGAGGCGCCAAAGTCCCAAAGGCGTAAGTCTTTGGGACTTTAACTTTTACCTCTTCACTATTCACCCTTCACTAAAGAACGCCTTTGTGGCTTTGGAAGTAATAAGTAATAGTGAAAAGTGAAAAAGTTCGGAGTCGGCTTTGCCGACGGATCAATAAAATTCGGTACAAATACAGATTATCAACAGATTTATTCCTTATATTAAAATTTATCTTTCAGCACTGTGTGCATTGTTCTGTTCTGTCGCGCAGTCGAAAGAAAACGGCGAGTATCGTAGATGCTCGCCGATTTTTAATTACTAAACTATTCTGACGATGTTGTTTTGTCACCCGGTGCATAAGAAGTGTTTGCTTTTGGAAGAGATTTTTATGCTTATCCGCCTTGCGGCGAGTGATATTGCCATGCAGCTATATCCGACCTTGTCGGATAATAATCACTCCGCGAGTGTCCGGGCGAATATAATATCGGCGAATATAATATCACTGTGCCGCAGGCGCAATGTTATTTTTGCGTGGGCAAAAATATCGCGCCGAGCATAGTCATAGCTCGGCATATCACTGTCCCTTTACAGGCAGAAGTTTTAATGATATAATTCGCAGTGGAAATAATAACGGCGGACGACGCTTTGCGGTGTAAATCCAAGGGCTCGAACAGGGGATGCTTATTCTAATACACAAAGAGTTAAAATGCGGGAAGAATTCTACAGATGTGTTGCAGGAATAATCCTGATGGAAATGCGATTTTGTATTGGAGATCTTAAAGACAAATTAACTGAGAAATAAAAAAAGAGGTTTGAGTTGTGAATTGTAATAAACACGGAAAAGACCGTCAAAGCGATTCGAGTGTTTTTGATTGCCACACGCATACACATTTTTCTCACGATTCCGAATGCGATCCGTATGATAGTTTAAAGGCGGCAAAGGAAAGGGGAATTGCAGGGTTTGCGATCACCGACCACTGCGATATTGAATTTTGCGGCGACAGGGATGTAAAAACGCCTATAAAGAAATCATCCGATTGCGCTCATGAAATGGGAGACGGCGTGCTTGCGGGGGTTGAAATAGGCGAGGGGATATGGCATAAAGAAGATGCGGATGAAGTGATCGCGGGCAGCGATTTCGATATTGTTTTAGGCTCGGTTCACGCGGTGAGATACAAAAGCTATACTATGCCTTATTCACAGATAGATTTTTCTCTCTTTTCGCAAAACGAAATAAAAGGGTACCTTTCTGCTTATTTTGACGATATGCTTGAAATGATAAAAACGACGGATTTCGATGTGCTTTCGCACTTTACCTGCCCGTTAAGATACATAAGCGGAAAATACGGGATAGCGGTTGAATTGAAAAAATATGCCGATAAAACGGATGCAATTCTTAAAGAAACGATTAACCGAGGCATTGCTTTGGAAATTAACACATCTTGCCTTGATACCGATTACAATGCTCTTATGCCCGATATACCGATAGTGAAGCGGTATAAGGAGCTTGGCGGTTATCTTTTAACCTTGGGATCGGACGCGCACACGGCGGATCGCATAGCACACGGCTTTGATCATGCATTAAACGAGCTTTCAAGGCTCGGATTTAAAAATATTTATTATTACAAAAATCGCAAGCCCATA
This sequence comes from uncultured Eubacteriales bacterium, assembly GCA_934408795.1. Classification (GTDB taxonomy): domain Bacteria; phylum Bacillota; class Clostridia; order Oscillospirales; family Acutalibacteraceae; genus RGIG7384. The sequence goes on along the minus strand of CAKRVQ010000008.1, from coordinate 12,484 downwards.
CCGCAGGAGATAAAATCATGAAATATGATATTACGGCTTTAGGCGAAATACTTATAGATTTTACGCCGTCCGGCAAGGACGCGGCGGGCGACCTTGTTTTTGCAAGAAAGGCGGGCGGCGCGCCTGTTAATCTGCTGGCGACAGTTTCAAAATTCGGCGGAAAAACGGCGTTTATAGGCAAGGTCGGGAACGATATGTTCGGCAGCTTTCTGCGCGAAACGCTTAAAAACGCAGGCGTTTCGGATGAGGGGCTTATAACCGACGAGCTTCACAACACCACTCTTGCTTTTGTGGCGCTTAACAGTGATGGCGACCGCGATTTCAGCTTTTACCGCAATTTCGGCGCGGATGTTTTTCTCCAAAAAGAGGATATAAAGGCGGACATCATTAAAAATTCGCGGATATTCCATTTCGGATCGCTTTCGCTTACATCGGAGCCGGCGAGCGGCACTACCGAATATGCGCTTGATATTGCAAAAAAGGCGGGCTGCACGGTAACCTACGATCCGAATTACAGAGAACCGTTGTGGTCAGACAAAGCAACTGCAATAAAGATGATGAAGCTGCACCTTGATAAGGTGGATATTCTGAAAATTGCAAAGGATGAGCTTTTAATGCTGTTCGGCGGAAGTGAGGAAAGCGCGGTAAAGGCGGTGTTTTCTTACGGTGTTAAAATGATACTTGTAACCGATGGCTCAAACGGCGCAGAGCTTTATATGAAAAACGCTCATATAGCTTTACCTGCCGAAAAGGTCAACACCATAGATACCACGGGCGCGGGGGATATATTCTTCGGAACATTTATAAGCGAATGGATAAATAACAAAAGCACTGCCTACAATATCACGCCCGAAACGGCTGAGAAACATCTCAAAAAAGCAATCTGCATTGCGGGCAAAAGCACTGAAAAACACGGCGCAATAGCCGCGTTAAAGGAGATATAACAAAATGAAGGCAGCGGTATTTTACGGAAAAAACGATTTAAGAATTGAGGAGAGAAGCATCCCCGAAATCGGTAAAAACGATGTTTTGGTGCGGGTACATGCCTGCGGAATATGCGGAACGGATGTGCATATATTCTGCGGCGACGAGGGCGCGGCACCCACGCCCGAAAATACGGTCTTAGGTCACGAGTTTGCGGGCGAGGCAGTAAAGGTCGGCGCAGATGTAAAGTCGGTCACTGTGGGAGACAAGGTATGCATAGACCCCAACAAGCTTTGCGGCGGCTGTGAGTTTTGCCGCAGAGGAATAGGGCATTTCTGCACCGATATAACAGGTATCGGCACAACGGCGGACGGCGGCTTTGCAGAATACTGCGCCGTACCGGCTTCGCAGGTTTATAAGGTGGCGGACAGTCTTTCCTTTGAGCGAGCGGCCATGACCGAGCCCGTTTCCTGTTGCCTGCACGGGATAGAGCTTTGCAACATAAAGTGCGGAGATACTGTTGCGGTTATAGGCTGCGGAATGATCGGGCTTATAATGCTGCAATTGGCAAGGCTTTCGGGCGCGGCAAATATTATAGCGATTGAACCTATAAAGGAAAAGAGGGAGCAGGCGCTTAAATCAGGCGCGGACATGGCGCTTGACCCTAAAGCGGATAATATTTCGGAAATTCTTAAAAAGCAGGGCTTAGAGCAGGTAGATGTCGTAATAGAATGTGTGGGCAGGTCCGAAACTATTGAACAGGCAATAGCTCTTGCGGGAAAATATTCAACGGTTATGATGTTCGGACTTACAAAGCCCAACGCCGAGATAAGCGTAAAGCCGTTTGAAATATTCAAAAAGGAAATAACCTTAAAATCATCATACATAAATCCTTATACATTTCCTGCGGCGATCAAGCTTATTGAAAGCGGGAAGTTGGATGTATCATCAATGATTTACAAAATAGAGCCGCTTGAAGAGCTGCCGGATATTCTGGCGGACGGTAAACGGCGCGGTGCCGGCAAATATATTATAACTATGTGAATGGTGTTAATCAGAGCTTAGGGTAGGACAATATATTTTCTCGGTGACGGCATAACCGTGGGCACAGGCGTTTCTGATATACAAAACAACTGTTAAGCTGACGGGGGTCGAGCCCTGCCGTCTGCCGGCGTGCGCAGAATGTGCGCGGCGGTCGGCTTGTCCTCAGAGCGGGTTCGTATTACTCCCGTCAGCTCAGGCGAACAATAATAATCCGAATCGCTTTTTTCGCTGCGGATTTTTATGCGGAGGACGCAATAAGGCTTCCCGCCTTTATAAAGACGACAAGTGAAAATACGCCGAAAATACACCGGTTTAGGCCGGTTCGGATTTATTATCGTTCGCCTATGATAACCGTTCAGAGACAATGCTTAATCATGAAAAAGGTGAGACCGCGACGCTCGGCGAGCCTACGCCAAAGCGGCGGATACAAGGATATCATAATCAATCTCGGCGGGCTGCTCTTTGACCCGAACCAAAAGATAGCTCCTCGGACAAAATGATCTGCTGCCTTGCGGATCCGCAACACATTCGGCACCTGTTTTCCGTGAACGGAGAACAGGTGCTTTTTGTTTGAGTCCCGAGATGCGGCGGCAGTCGGTCTGCGGCAGTCGGAGTCTGTCGGGTCGGGATCATCCCTGCGCATATTTTTGTTATTATAAGGGACAATAAATTTAACAATTATATCCGGAAATACGATTGACAAAATATTATCAGCGTTGTAAAATATATAATAACTATAATGGGGACAAATTGGGAAATATATGTCCCGCAGGGGAGATGAAACAATGGAATTATCTAACCTTTTTGTATGTCTCATGGGCATGGGAACGGTTTTTGCAGGGCTTATATGTCTTGTGTTTATCTGCTATCTTGTCGGTTTTGCCGCAAGGGACAGGAAAAAGCCGGTCGCCGAAGGAAACGCACCTGCCGAGGCAGACAAAGCGACAGTAACGGAAAACCGAGAAGAACTGGTGGCTGCGATATCCGCCGCCGTTGCCGAGGAACTCGGCGAAGATGTCTCGCGAATCAGAATATTATCTCTTAAAAGAAAGTAATAGGAGCGATTACCATGAAAAAGTACAATGTAAATGTAAACGGAAATCTCTACGAGATAACACTTGAAGTTGTTGAGGACGGCGCAGCGCCCGCCGCGGCTCCGACCGCTCCCGCCGCAAAGCCCGCGGTACCTGCAGCGTCAGCTGCCGCAGCTCCCGCACCCGCAGGCGCGGAGACCATTAAGTCTCCTATGCCCGGAAACATTCTTTCGGTCAATGTTCAGGCAGGCAGCACCGTCAAGGCGGGCGAGGTCCTCATGGTACTTGAGGCCATGAAAATGGAAAACGAGATAATGGCACCGAGAGACGGCAAGGTCGTTTCGGTTGCGGTCTCAAAGGGCTCGACCGTAGAGACCGGCAGTGTGCTCTGCGTTATAGAATGATCGGAGGATATTACCGATGAAGAACAAGAAAGCGCTTCGCGCGCTGCTGATTGCCGTTATCGGTCTGTTAACGGCAATGTCACTTACCGTGACCGCATTCGCTGCGGCGCGGGATGAAAACGGGGAGGAAGCTCCCGTATCCGTGGAATCGGCGACCGTGACCTCCACCGAAGAGAACGGGCAGACAACATGGCATTTGATCGTCAAGGTCAAAAACAACGCCAGCGAAGATGTCGACGGAAAGATCGTCGGCCTCAAGACATATGTGCAGATCGCGCTTGATGAATCCGATAAATTCACCTATGTAAACGATGTGCACGGCGCAGTCGCGGGCAGAGTCGAACCCGGAATTTATACGCCTATCGATGCTTACGCCACGCAGAGCATAACATTCGACATAGTACCTAAAGACGGAGTCGACCCGACCGAGGAGTCCGAGCTCGGCTACACCGTTGCATATTACAGTGTTTCCACAAAGATCAATGCCGGCGATCAGAGCGAAGCCAAATTCAAGACCGCTGCCGGCACCGTCAAGCTCAACGAAAAAGTCACCGAGGGCGGCACGATCATCAATTTTCTTAAGCAGACGGGTTTCTACAGTCTTATTGCAAAGATAAAAGAGTATTATCCGAACCTGATAATGCTCCTTATATCATTTGTGCTGATGTATCTTGCGATCGTCAAAAAGTTTGAGCCGCTGCTTTTGCTCCCGATCGCTTTCGGCGTTATGCTTACAAACCTTCCGGGCGCGGATATGTACCATGAGTTCCTCTTTGCGGGCGGTCATGTAAACTGGGAAGCCTTTTCCGCCAACGCGGGGCTCCTCGACTACCTCTACCTCGGCGTCAAACTCGGAATATACCCCTGCCTTATATTTATAGGCGTGGGCGCCATGACCGATTTCGGACCGCTGATCGCCAACCCGAAGAGCCTTCTTCTGGGTGCTGCCGCTCAGCTCGGAATATTTGTCACCTTTATACTTTCCCGCCTTGCCTCATTTACACCCGCTCAGGCAAGCTCGATCGGAATAATAGGCGGAGCGGACGGTCCGACCGCGATATTCGTAACAAGTAAACTTGCTCCCGAACTGCTCGGGCCTATAGCAATAGCGGCTTATTCATATATGGCTCTCGTTCCGGTCATTCAGCCCCCGATAATGAAGCTGCTGACGACCAAAAAAGAGCGCGAGATCGAAATGAAAGAGCTGCGCCCCGTATCAAAGCGCGAAAAGATCATATTCCCGATAGTTGTGACCGCGTTTGTTGCACTGCTCGTTCCTTCCGCAGCACCGCTTGTCGGATGCCTGATGCTCGGCAACCTTCTGCGTGAGTGCGGAGTGACCGAGAGACTTTCAAAGACGGTTCAGAATGAGCTTATGAACATCGTCACCATATTCCTCGGGATCACCGTCGGTGCGACCGCGACCGCATCAACCTTCCTCACCCTCAAGACCCTTCTTATCATCGTTATGGGTGTCTTTGCGTTCGGACTCGGAACCGCGGGCGGCGTGCTGCTGGCAAAGTTTATGAACCTCTTCTTAAAAGAGAAGATCAATCCGCTCATCGGTTCGGCAGGCGTTTCAGCCGTTCCTATGGCGGCAAGAGTCTCTCAGGTCGTGGGTCAAAAGGCGAAGCCCGGCAACTATCTGCTTATGCACGCAATGGGACCGAACGTCGCGGGTGTTATCGGTTCCGCCATTGCTGCGGGAGTTCTGCTTTCGCTCTTCGGAATGTAATATCGGGAGGAAAGATATATGTCTGATAAACTGTATATTACCGACACAATACTCCGTGACGCCCATCAGTCGCAGGCTGCAACAAGAATGCGCATTGAGGATATGCTTCCCGCTTGCGAAATTCTCGACAGTATCGGTTACTGGTCGATTGAATGCTGGGGAGGCGCGACCTTTGACGCATGCATGAGATTCCTGGATGAGGATCCGTGGGAGAGACTTCGCAAGCTTCGTTCCGCAATGCCCAACACCAAGCTGCAGATGCTGCTCCGCGGTCAGAATATCCTCGGCTATAAGCATTATGCAGACGATGTCGTTGAGGAATTTGTAGAAAAGTCCATTAAAAACGGCATTGATGTTATCCGCGTTTTCGATGCTCTTAATGACACCCGTAATATGGAACAGGCGATGAAGAGCATCAAGAAATACGGCGGCATATGCGAAGCTGCCATAAGCTATACCGTAAGCCCGGTCCACAGCGAGGAGTACTTTGTAGAGCTGGCAAAGAAGCTTGAAAAAATGGGCGCGGACACAATATGTATAAAAGATATGGCGAACCTTTTGCTTCCTTACGACGCCTATTCGCTCGTAAAGAAGCTCAAGGCCGAGGTGAAGGTGCCCATACATCTTCACACTCACAATACTACCGGCACGGGTGACATGACCAACCTCATGGCGGCGCAGGCGGGCGTTGACATTGTCGACTGCGCACTTTCTCCCCTTGCAAACGGTACATCTCAGCCCTCCACCGAGGCTCTTGTGGCAACGCTCAGAGGCACCGAGAGGGATACCGGTCTTGATCTTAACAAACTGAGCAAGGCAGCTGCCCATTTCCGCAAGGTTGCCGATAAGCTCAAAGCCGAAGGCTTTCTGGATCCGAAGGTTCTTAATGTTGACACAAAGACCCTTATTTATCAGGTTCCGGGCGGCATGCTTTCGAACCTCCTGTCGCAGCTGAAGCAGGCAAACGCAGAGGATAAATTCTATGATGTGCTGGCTGAGATCCCGAATGTCAGAAAAGACTTCGGTTATCCGCCGCTCGTCACCCCTACGAGCCAGATAGTGGGTACGCAGGCGGTTATGAATGTACTTTCGGGCGAAAGATATAAAATGATCCCGAAGGAGTCTAAGGGACTTTTGCGCGGCGAGTACGGACAGGTCCCCGGCGAGGTCAACGAGGAGGTCCGCAAGAAAGCGATCGGCAATGAAGAGGTGATCACCTGCCGTCCCGCCGACCTTATCGGACCGGAGTTTGAGAAGTACAGAAAAGAGGCGGGCGACCTTGCTAAGAGCGAAGAGGATGTTTTGAGCTACGCCCTTTTCCCGCAGGTTGCATCGAAGTTCCTTGCCAAGCGTAATAAGAAGGCCGAAGGCGGATCGGATGACGGTGTGCGCACCGTGTATGTTGAGGATCTGCTCAGATAATAAATCAGGCAACACAGGACGAAAAAAACAAGACAAAACAAGAAGAGGCGCCCGAGCGACAGACGAGTCGTTCGGGCGCTGAAGTTTTCCGGCGGGCGGGGAGAGGGGGAGTCGGACGGCACGGGGAGCGGGGAGGAAAAACGAGGGGCTTCGGCGGCGCCGCGAAGCGCCGAAGGCGCGGCAAAACGGGGGCGGCGAGATTCGGCGGTTGACAGAGCATTCGGTAACGGAGGACGAAGTCGAGCGGCAGATCCTGATTTCTGCGCCCCCGTTTTGCGACCCCTGCGGGGTCGCGCGCCGCCGCCGAAAACATACTCGCATCATAACCGCTGCCGGGCTGCCTGAAACCCGACCGTCGTTCGTGGCACCGTCCATTATCTGCCGCCCGCTATGCGCCCCTACCGTCCGCCGCCCACCGGCGCGCACATCAGCGCGCGCCGACGGGCGGCGGACAACACAAAACCGGGTGTGTGAAAAGCAAATCGATCGAGGGCAGCGCCGCGCGCCCTCCCTCGGGAGGGCGCAAAACGGGCAGCGGGGGTGTAATACTGTAATCCGGCAGGAAGATCGCGTTGCAGCGGAAAGCAACACTTTTAAGAGTGCAGCCGCCGCTGCCCGTTTGATGCGCCTTCGGCGCATCGCGGCGCTGCCTGCGGTCGGTTTGTTTGCACTCTGCCGTCGGGGGGATAGGGCAGAGCATATCGGTTCTTTTCGATCCCGATGCGATGTCGACAAAAGGAGCTCCCGCGGCGATTGACAGAAAGAAAAAAATAGAGTATAATCTGCTTTAGTAGCGACTGTCGGAAGGCAGCGCCGCGCGCCCTTCTTTAGAAGGGCGCGAAACGGGCAGCAGAGCACTGAGCAAAAGCATATGCCCGATCGCAAAGCAAGGCTTCCCGCAAGGAGAGCTTGCCGCTGCCCGTTTAATGCGCCTTCGGCGCATCGCGGCGCTGCCTGCGGTCGACTTGCGGCTTGTTGCTTGCGCCTTATAACTTGCAGCCGGCGGCTTACGGCTTGTGAGTTGCAATTTGCGATTTGCGACTTGCTGCTGCGGATTGTAGCTCGGCAGATCACGGCGCGGCTGATAGGTTTAGGCAGATTCGTATTACTTTCGCTTGCCTTTTAGGCGAACAATAATAAATCCGAACCGGCCTAAAACGGTGTATTTCGGCGCTTTTCGCCCTTTTTACTTTGACGGGCTTAAATCAACGGGAATCAAACTCCCGCTGCGCTGTCGTCCCGCCCGAGCGTGAATGCGTCGGGCAGAGTGAATTACATATCCGAAGTCGGACGGACTTTCCGACACAGACAAACTGAGAGGTAGAACAAAGTGAAGATTATTATTGTCGGCTGCGGCAAAGTGGGAAGGGCGCTTGTCGGCACCCTTTCATCCGACGGACATGATATTGTGGCGATCGATACGGACCCGTCTGTTGCGGCTGAGATCAACAACATATATGATGTCATCTGCGTGTGCGGCAGCGGTACCGACTGTGACACGCTTTCGGAGGCGGGAGTCGAGAAGGCGGACCTTTTTGTATCGGTAACCGGCTCCGATGAGTTTAATATGCTTGCCTGCTTCCTTGCCAAAAGAATGGGTGCGGGGCACACTTTTGCAAGGATACGCAACCCGGAGTACAATGACACGGGTCTCGGATTTATGAAGCAGCAGTTGGACATTTCCGTGGCGGTAAATCCCGAAATGCTTTCCGCAAAGGAACTTGCGAACATACTCAAATTTCCGAGCGCCGTTAATGTCGAGACCTTTTCGGTGCGCACTTTCGAAATGATAGAGCTGATAATGCGGGAAGGCTCTCCGCTGGACGGAATGAGCCTTGCGGATATCAGAAAAAAATACACGGGTAAATACCTTGTCTGTGCGGTCAGGCGCGGGGACGATGTCTTTATTCCCGACGGCAGCTTTTGCCTTAAGAGCGGCGACAGGATCGGAATTACCGCAGCCCCGAATGAGGCACAGAAGCTTTTGAGGCGGATCGGAATACTGAAAAAACAGGCACGCAGCATAATGATCCTCGGCGGCAGCACAACGGCGTTTTATCTTGCCAAGATGCTGCTTGCCGGCGGTAACAGTGTCAAGATCATCGAACTCAACCGCAAGCGGTGTGAGGAGCTGAGCAACGCCCTCCCGGGCGCAACGATCATAAACGGAGACGGGGCCTCCCAGGAGCTTCTGCTTGAAGAGGGACTCCGCACGACGGACGCCTTCGTGGCGCTTACGGGTATGGATGAGGAAAATATCCTGATATCCATATTCGCTTCGTCTCAGAATGTGCCTAAGGTAATAGCAAAGGTCAACCGCGAGGAGCTTGCCGCCATGGCTGAAAGGCTGGGACTCGAAAGCATCGTTTCGCCTAAGAACACGACGGTGAATGTTGTTTCAAGGTATGCCCGCGCTCTTGAGAATTCGGCGGGCAGCAACATGGAGACACTGTACCGTCTGATGGACGGTAAGGCGGAGGCGATAGAATTTATCGTGAAGGACAGCTTTAAGTACAAAGCCATTCCGCTCCGCGACCTCATAACCGAAAACAACTCGCTCATCGCGGGCATCATCAGGGGCAGAAGATCGATCATTCCGACCGGAGAAGATGTTATTTTGCCGGGCGACAAGGTCGTCGTCCTCGCAGCGGGACTCAGAATAAGCGATCTGACCGATATTGTAAAGGGGCAGCGGATACAGGAATGAATCTTCGTATTGTTTTCGGCACCCTCGGCAACGCGCTGGCGGTGCTCTCGATCTTGCTCGTGCCCTCTGCCGCAGTGTCGGCAATATACGGCGAGAGAAGCCTTTTTTCAATAATCGCCGTCGCGGCGGGGTCATTTTTGATAGGTTTTCTCTTAAAAAAGGTGACCCGCACGGGAAACAAGGTCATATACGCAAAGGAAGGCTTTGCGGTGGTTGCTCTTGTGTGGGTGTTTTTGTCGCTTGTCGGGGCGCTTCCCTTTGTGATAAGCGGCGAAATACCGTCATATGTCGACGCCCTTTTTGAGACCGCAAGCGGCATCACCACCACCGGCGCAACGGTGCTTTCCGATGTGGGCAGCCTCAGCCACGGACTTCAGTTTTGGCGCTGCTTCACCCATTGGATCGGCGGAATGGGTGTGCTTGTCCTCATAATGGCGGTGACAAAAAGCACTACCGACCGCTCGATACACATAATGAGAGCGGAAATGCCGGGACCCGTTATAGGCAAGCTTATGCCGAAGGCGGGCGACACGGCAAAGATCCTTTATATCATATATATCGGAATGACGGCAGCCGAGATCATAATGCTTCTGTGCGGCGGAATGAGCCTTTATGAGAGCGTCATACACGCCCTCAGCACTGCGGGAACCGGCGGATTCAACAATCATCATGACAGTCTCGCGGGCTACAGCAGCTATATCCAGTGGGTCGTAACGGTGTTTATGGCGTTGTTCGGGATCAACTTCAACCTTTACTACCTTTTACTGATAGGCAAGGTAAAAAGCGCCGTGAAGAGCGGCGAGCTTTGGTGCTATGTTTCGGTCATACTTGTCAGCACGGGCCTTATATTCTGGAATACAAGGGGACTTTTTGCAAGCGACTCCGAGGCGGTAAAGACCGCCGCGTTCCAAGTGTCTTCGATAATCACCACCACGGGATTTGCCGTCACTGACATAAACGCATGGCCGACATTCTCAAAAACCATAATCGTAATGCTGATGCTTATGGGCGGCTGCGCAGGCTCGACCGCGGGAGGATTCAAGATATCAAGGGTAATAATGCTTATAAAGGTTGCGGGAAGGGAGCTCAAAAAGCTTTTGCATCCGCGCTCGGTCAAGGCGGTAAGGGCTGAGGGCAAGCAGGTGGATGAGGCGACGCTCTCAAGCGTCTCGGCGTATTTCACCGTTTATTCGCTCTGCCTTATAGCTATTATCCTGCTGCTTTCGCTTGATAAGTTCAACTTCGAAACCAATGTCACCGCAGCGGTATCGTGCTTCAATAATGTAGGGCCGGTGTTCGGCAATGCGGTCCCCGCAGGGACTTTCGGCGGATTTTCGGTCTTTTCCAAGCTTGTTTTGACCTTCGCAATGCTGCTCGGCAGATTGGAAATATTCCCGCTTCTTATCTGGCTGGCTCCGACAACATGGTCGAAAAACTGAGATCGGCAGCGGCATGCTGAGGTCGGTCGGTGTACGGCAATTAAAAGCATACAAAGGGGCAACTTATAAACCCTTCTCCGCGGCATCGGAGCGGAGTACAAACGATATTGATTTGAAAGGAGGCGGAGACATGGCTGAGCGATCGGATGAAAACCTTAAAGGCGGCAGAGACGGTAAAGACGGCAAGAAGATCAAAGAGCGAGCGGTTGAAACCACCGTTATCAAACCGCGGACAGGTTGGTTTGACATCGACCCGGGAGAGTTGTTCCGTTACCGCGATCTGGTAGCGCTTTTCGTAAAAAAGAATTTTGCCACAAGATACAAGCAGACGGTGCTCGGTCCGTTGTGGATAATCATATCTCCGCTTCTTACGACCGCAGTGTCGACGATCGTTTTCGGCAAGATCGCGAAGATACCGAGCTCGGGTATTCCGTACTTTTTGTTTTATATGTGCGGAAATGTCATGTGGAGCTTTTTCTCAAGCAGTCTGTTTCAGACCTCCTCCACCTTCGTGAGCAACGCCCGCCTGTTCGGAAAGGTGTATTTTCCGCGCCTCGCGGTTCCCGTTTCTTCGGTGATAACGGGAATGTTTGACTTTCTTATACAATTTGTAATGTTTGCGGGCTTTCTTGTGTACTATGCGGCACGCGGAGTAAGCATAAGCCTCAACCCCGCAGCTCTTATGACTCCGTTGCTGCTTCTTCAGACGGCGATCCTCGCCCTCGGATTCGGAATGATCGTTTCGTCACTGACGGCAAAATACCGCGATCTGAGCGTTGTTGTCAATCTCGGCGTCTCATTGTGGATGTATGTTACGCCCGTGATCTATTCTGCGGAATCGCTTCCTGCCGAATACAAAACGCTTTGCATGCTCAATCCCATGTCGCCGATCATAGAAATACTGAGATATGCCTTTTTCGGGGTCGGCAGCTTTCCGACGGCGTTTTGGCTGATAAGCCTTGCCGTGACGGCGGCGGTATTTGTGCTCGGTATGATCATCTTCAGCAGGGTCGAAAAGACCTTTGCGGACACCGTCTGAGGAGGTAATGTATGGATAACGGCATTGCGATCAGGATCGACGGCGTCGAAAAGGTCTACCGTCTCGGAAAAATAGGCGGCGGCACACTGCAAAGGGATATACAAAGTCGGACTGCGCGTATCTTGGGAAAAGAGGATCCCAATCGAAAGATCGGAACCGCGGGCGGCTCTGACGGACGCCGTACGGGCGGTGTCACCTCTTCGGGAAGAAAGCTGGCGGAGGACGAATTCGCCGCGCTTGACGGAATCAATCTGGAAATAAAAAGAGGGGAAGCCGTGGGCATAATAGGCCGCAACGGTGCCGGAAAATCGACCCTCTTAAAACTGCTTTCAAGGATCACCGCGCCGTCGGCAGGCACTATATACCTTAACGGCAGGGTGTCCAGTATGCTTGAGGTGGGAACGGGTTTTCACCCCGAGCTGACGGGAAGGGAAAACATTTACCTCAACGGCGCGATCCTCGGGATGAGCCGCGCCGAAACGGCATCCAAAATAGATGAAATAATCGAGTTCTCCGAATGCGGGGAGTTTATCGACACCCCCGTGAAAAGATATTCAAGCGGAATGTATGTCAAGCTCGCTTTCTCTGTGGCGGCTCATCTTGACAGTGACATTATGATAATGGATGAGGTGCTTGCGGTCGGCGATATCGAGTTCAGAAAAAAGTGCATAAACAAGATGCGCACCGCAGCGGCAAAGCAGGGCAGAACGGTCTTGTATGTCAGTCATAATATGGA